>CAZXYA010000014.1:0-39686 GCA_964644655.1 uncultured Saprospiraceae bacterium
CCGATTGAAAATACGGAGCAGGTTACGGAACAAGCTATGGTAGAAAAAATGCCTAGTGCTAATTTTGGTGGTGAATAGTTACGCTACTATTAAGAAATAAATGGCTAACCGTTTTAATTACCAATTTTCTAGAGATAAGCATAATTGGCAATCGTTTTTTTCTTGATAAAGTTAACAGATATGTATTAAAAAAACTAATTCTTAACCTTTTTTCCAAAAATAAACGTACATACTATTACTTAAGTATTAGCATACAATTATTATTAACTTTTACGGGTTCTTTTTCTGTTTTTTCCTTCAAAAAGTAATTCCCCTGAAATTTTAATCTAATTAGGAGTGGATACTTAATGTAAAAGATACAATAACTAAGTAGCTTTTGTAGCTGTTTTATAGTAACTTTGTCTTCTTTTTGAAAGAAATTTAAATTATCAATAATTTTCAAATATAATTTTATGGCTGATCAACAAGAGTTGAAGACACTTTTTGATAACAAAGGACGATTAATCAGTCCAGTATTACCAGATGGCGTAAAGAATTTTTTAGTAGATATAGATGGAACTGTTTGTGATGATATTCCAAATGAAGAACCAGAAAGAATGGGTACTTGTTTGCCTTATCCTGATGCTTTGGATATTATCAATAAGTGGTACGATGAAGGACATATTATTACCTTTTTCACCTCTAGAACAGAGGAACACCGAGAAATCACAGAAATGTGGTTAAAGAAGCATAATTTCAAGTACCAAGGCTTGCTAATGGGCAAACCAAGAGGTGGGAATTATCATTGGATTGATAACCACATTGTAAAAGCTACTAGGTTTAAAGGTAAATTCACAGATTTAGTGGTTAAAACAAAAGAAATTGAAGTATTCGTTGATGGTGAAGAGTAAGTAATACTTCTTTTAATCTTTTAAGATATAAAAATAGTTCAAAGGGTTGATAGCATACACTATCAACCCTTTGTTGTTTAAAAGCGGTGTATTATCCACTAAATCAAAATCCGTTGGGAAAAATAGCAAAAGTCTGTTAAGTAAATGTCAAACAAGCCTCCGAAGATTGATATTCCATCAAGAAATAATGAATTTTGAGTCTATTAAGCAGCATTTTGATCAATACCTGCACCTTCATAATATATTTATAATCACTTTTCCCAAACCCGTGAATAATGAAAAAATTACTTTTTCTACTTTTCTCCTTTGCCTTTTTGCAAACCCTAACTGCCGTTGAAGATTATCAAATAAAAGTGACGGTAAAAAACTATGCGCAAGATCAGTTAATCTTAGCGCATTATTTAGGTAGCACAATTTTAGTGGATGATACCGCTACTATTGGCCCAAACGGTTCATTTACCTTTAATGGTAAAAAAAATGTACCCGCAGGCGTTTATCTATTAGTCTTGCCACCAGACAATCAATACCTTGAAATCTTTATTACGGAGACAGAAAAAAAATACAGTTTAACTTTTGATGCAACCACCCTAACGAAAGATGTTGTTTTTGAACAAGCACCTGATAATACCCTTTTTTATGAGTATGTAAAATTTTCGGCAGAAAATCGCACCAAAATGGAAGCGTTAATTCAAACCATCCAAACTGGAAGAGAAGCGAAGAAAGATGTCGGCAAGACAGAAGCAGCATTAGAAAAACTACAAAAAGCAGCTGAAGCCTATAAAGAAAATATCATTCAACAACATCCAGATAAGTTAGCGACCACCATTATAAAATCTAATACACAATTAAGTATCCCTAAATTTGAAGGAGATGATGCAACCATCAGATTGCAAGAATACTTGTATCGAAGGGCACATTTTTTTGACCATGTAAGAGATGATCCTCGTTTTTTTAGGTCAAAGATTTGTAATGATATGATTAATTTTTATATGGATAACTTAACCGTCCCTCACCCTGATTCTATCATCCAATCAGTCGATGAAGTGTTAAATTTAGTCGCACCAGATTCTATTGTTTTTAGAAAATACTTTTTTGATTATTTAAATAAATATTATACTTCTGAATACATCGGAATGGATGCTGTTTTTGTGCATATGGTGAAGCAATACACCCTAAAAGGGAAAACAGATTTTTTACAGGAAGAAACGAAAGCAAAAATTACAAAAGATGCACTTTTATGGGATAAAACTCTGATTGGTAAAACTTCGCCTAATTTAGATAATTACGAATTAAAAATAGAAGAAAGCATCAAAGTGAAAGATGCGGAAGACGAAAATAGAAGATTTGTATTAGGCAATAAAACAGCCCTAAATGACGTACTTAAACCCTATACTGTAGTGATATTTTGGGCGCCAGATTGTGGACATTGTAAAAAATCTATGCCTGTCCTAGTTGACTTTTATGAAACCCATTATGATTCGGTAGAAGTATTTGCTGTGTGTCATACGAGTTTCAAACAGTTCGGTGATTGCGCCCAAGCCCTTAAAGATTATAAGGCGATTAATTGGATTAATACGGTGGATCCGTATTATAAATATGTTAAAGATTACAGCATAGAAACAACGCCCTTAATTTTGTTGTTGGATGAAGACAAGAAAGTCTTCTTAAAAAAGATTGCTGCTGAAAAACTAGAAGTGGCTTTGGAACAGATAAGTTTGCAAAAACAAGCAAAAGAATAATAATTTGTTGCTAGTTGCTAGTTGCTAGTTGCTAGTTATATCAAGACAACCACCCAGTAACTAGTAACCAGCAACTAATTTTTTAATCTCAAAAACATATAAGCACATGATTTTTTCTCCTAAAATGAAGTATGTATTTTTGTTAGCTATTTCTATTAATTTTGTGGCTTGTGCGCAAAAAAATGTTGCACCAGTTATAGAAAAAGCCATCACGAAAGAAGTACCTGCAAAAATGTCAAAATCAGGTATGACTTTTGACCAACCAAGTATTGATATAGGAACGATTAAAAGAGGGGCGTTCAAAGAAATTGAATATACTTTTACCAATACAGGAACAGAAGACATCGAAATTTCTCAAGTCTCTACTTGTGATTGTACGGAAGTTTTAAAAAGGCCTTATTTGCCAGTTAAACCAGGGGCAAAAGGTACGATTAAAGTCAAGTTCGATAGCAACAAAAAAGAATTAGGAGATGATGTAGATCCAGTAGAAATTGATATTTGGTTAGAAAAAGAAGACCCTGTGACGGGAATGCCCGTACTAGAAAGAATAGAGTATATTTTTAAATTTGAATCCTAGTTTGTGACTAGTGATTAGTGATTGGTGATTAGTTGCGCCACAACTAATCACCAATCACCAATTACTAATCACCAGTTCATGGATATTTTAGAAAGAATTGTAGCGTATAAGCATATTGAAGTAGGTGGTCGAAAGCATTTAATATCGACCAAGAGTTTAGAGCGGAGTAAATATTTTAACCGTCCTACCCTATCGTTGAAAGCTTCCTTATTAAATCCTCAAAAATCAGGGATTATAGCTGAATTTAAGCGACATTCGCCTTCCAAAAAAGATATTAATATAACAGCAAAAGTAGCGGATGTAACAGCTGGTTATACCAAAGCGGGTGTATCAGGTATTTCTTGTTTGACGGATACTAAATTCTTCAAAGGCACAAGTGAAGATTTAAAAGTAGCTCGATTACATAACCCTCAAACACCCATTCTCCGAAAAGAATTTATTGTTGATGAATATCAATTAATAGAAGCCAAATCTATTGGTGCAGATGTCATTTTATTGATCGCAGAATGTTTGGATAAAAAACGATTGGCGGAATTAGCTAAATTTGCGAAGTCTTTAGATTTAGAAGTGTTAACCGAAATTCATTCCGCAGAGCAATTACCGAAACTAACCGCAGATATTGACATCGTTGGTGTGAATAATCGAAATCTTAAAACCTTTAAGGTCGATATTCAACATTCTAAAGATTTATTCCACCAAATACCGAATGATTTTATCAAAATTTCTGAAAGCGGTATAAGTCATCCTGATACGATTGTGGATTTAAAAGAGCATGGTTTTCAAGGTTTTTTGATTGGGGAGAACTTTATGAAAACTGGAAACCCTGGCGCATCTTGTATGGAATTTACAAAAGCGGTGGAAGCAGGATTGGTAGGTAATAGTAGTTGGCCCATGTGGCGTTAACAGTAGGCTGATTAGTCGTTTTTTGAATTGCTAAAAATTGAAAATTGAAAATTGAAAATTCTACATTGAAAATTACCAAGGTATGCGGTATGCGAAATCCCGATAATATCACGGACTTATTACAATTACCCGTTGACTGGATGGGCCTAATTTTCTATGAAAAATCAAAGCGAAATGTCCCTAATAGTGCAGCTAAAGCCATACTAGCAGCGAGCGCAGGAAAAGTGAAAAGAGTGGGTGTTTTTGTCAATGAGGATATAGAAACTGTTGTTCAAAAAGTCGCCAAATTTAAATTGAGTTTTGTACAATTACACGGTAAAGAAAGTCCTGATTATTGCTACGATTTATTAGCAAAAAGTGCCAAAACTTTTGGTTGTGGCGATGACTTACAGTTGATTAAAGCCTTCTCCGTAGATGAAAATTTTGATTTCTCGGCTACCAAGGCTTACGAACCTTATATCAATTATTTTTTATTTGATACCAAAGGCAAAAAACCAGGGGGCAATGGGTTTACTTTTGATTGGAGGTTATTGAAAAAATATACTGGTACGCTTCCCTTTTTATTAAGTGGTGGATTAGATGAATTTTCGGCTTCCGCTATTGACCAACTAGACTTACCTTTATTGGCAGGTGTAGATGTGAATAGTAAATTCGAGATAGAACCTGCCTTGAAAGATATCGAGATGGTGAGTAGATTCACACAAGCTTTAAATGAAGTAAGGATATAAGATTTAAAGTAAAGAAATAATCTGCTTACTGATGTTAGGGAACTATTTTATGACTATTATAGTTTTCCTTTTTTCACTAAGCATTTTGGGAATGATACATAAGAACCAAATAGATAACTACGAAGGTAGTCCAGCAGATTTAGCCTAAGCCATTGGTGATTTAAAGTATGATGCCTTGGCTGATTTTTTAGGATTACTAGCCACTAAAATGGAAAAGGATAGTGCAAAAGACCGTAATCGGGGTAGGGTACAGTTGGCGACTAACTTAGAAAAATCGGCACAGCATTTATTAGCTGCTAAATCGAGTATTAATATTGCTTGGCGGATAAGTGCGCCTTATGTGAAATAAAAAAAATTACTTCGTAATTAAGCCTTGCTATCAATTTTTATTTTGTGTAATTTTGCGTACTATTTTTAAAATAGGGTCTCATAGCTCAGTTGGTTAGAGCATCTGACTCATCAAATAGTAGTTCTTTGTTTATTGAATATTTTACCATAAAAAATGTAGTTACCAACTATCTTTTTTGTAATAGTACTGGACATAACACAATTCAGATTCTACTATAAAATATTCTAAGAATTACTAAGGTGCCTCCTAGCGGAAACGTTAGGATGAGCAAGGGGTTAATTCAGGGAAACCTTACCTTTTCTTAGTGTAAAGAAAAGCTGGCAATCCTGAGCCAAGCCTAGTGAAAGTCATAAAAGTAACTAGGAAGGTGCAGAGACTAGAAGGTGAGTAGACTAAACAATAAGCCTTCAATAACGCCCCTCGCCTAAGTTTTGATTTTTTCAAAATATGGTGGTGATATAGTCCTACCCCATGGCGAAAGCTGCGGAAGGTGAATCAGAGGGTCCAAGGTTCGAGCCCTTGTGGGACCACAAAAACCGTTCATAATCAATGTGTTATGAGCGGTTTTTTTATAATTGATACTGGTTTCATCATGTCGAAAATATATTTACCTAAATAACTCAATATAATCTGGAAATAGATATAATTTTCCCCTTTTCCCACCTGTTATTTCGCCAATTATATCTAATTTTTCTAAATCTTCGATTAATTTATAAATAGAGGGCAATGAAAGCCCCGTTATTTTTTTAGCAGATTGAGCATCCAAAGCAGGATGCTGATAGAGACTTCGCATTATTCTTTGGGCATTATTAGCACGACTACCAAGTGTTTGTAGTTTTTGGTCTACCTCTTTCTGTAATTTTAATATTCCATCAAAAGTTTTAATGCCGTTCTTTGCAGTTTCAATAATTCCTACTAGAAAGAATTTAAACCATTGATTTATATCATTTTTTTCTCTGACTCTCATCAAATTATCATAATAAAGTGTCCTATTTTTCTCAAAGAAATCAGAGATATATAATATCGGTTGTTTTAGAATTTCTTTTTCTACTAGATATAAAGTAATCAGTAACCTACCAACACGCCCGTTACCATCTAAAAAAGGATGAATGGTTTCAAATTGATAATGTATTAATGCTATTTTTAGAAGTTCTGGAAAAAAGAAATCTTCATTATGTGCAAACTTCTCTAAGTCGCTCATATATTGACTGACAGAAAGATGATTTGGAGGAATAAATATAGCATCATTTATTGAAGCTCCACCTATCCAATTTTGGCTAGTTCTAAATTGACCAGGTAATTTATTTTTCCCTCTGACACCGCTTAATAATGTTCTATGAGTATGCTTGATTAACCTCGATGAGAAAGGCAAAGTTTCTAAATTATTTACAGCTCCATTTAAGGCAGCAATATAGTTTTGTACCTCCTCCCAATCATCCCTTTTTTCATCAGATATATCTTCTTTCCCTAGTAAAGCATCAACTATTTCTGTTTTAGTACCTTCAATTTTACTAGATTGAGTTGCTTCTTTCAGGACGTGCATACTTATAAATAGATTAATATTAGGTATGTATTCAGAATACATATCTAAGCGTCCTAGTTGCCTATCTGCTTGACTGAGCAATTTCAATAACTCCATATCTTCAAGCACCCATTTTTTATTAATATTTTCGGGTTGAAAGCTTTTGTAACTACCTTGGTTGATATATTTTCCTGCAATGAAGTTTTTCATAATAAATTACTTTTGTTTAAACAAAAGTATGCTTTAATTAAGAATATTTAAAAATACTTAACTTTAAACGGCTCTTAATTAAGTTTTTTTGGATATTCTTAATTAAGCAATGTACTTATTTAAGATAAAAATAGTTTTTTGATGTACTTTTCTCTATTCATATTTCCCTGCGATTTATGATTTTTTATTCCCAAAACTAAAATTTATTCCTTATTTTGGCAATTAGACGGATTTATGATTTATCTGATTTCAGTTATACAATGTATGATTTTTTCAACGGCCTCTGCTAATATTCCAACATTGCAAAAGCGATACCTCTTTTTCTTATTTTTTCAACTGAGCCTTTATCCATTATTAGCTCAATTTAACGGTGACATCATCCGAACCCAATTAAATAGCGATGCCATCAATTTAGTCAGCGATGTTTTTATCAAAGGGACTTGTAATAACGTCAGTAATATAGAAAGCTCAGGTTCTCCCGAAAGCTTTGGTGTGTTCCAGAATGGAGAAAATATCATTGGCTTTAATGATGGAATCATCTTATCGACGGGAGATGTGAGATCAGCAGAAGGACCAAATAGTTTTGTAGAAACTACGACGCAATTTAATCTCCCTTCATTGGATAAAGATTTAGTGGACATTGGTACTGATGAATTGTTTGACGTAACAGTACTAGAGTTTGACTTTATTCCCGTAGATAGAGAAGTTACTTTTCAATACGTTTTTGCCTCTGAAGAGTATTGTGAATTTGTAGGGACTGATTTCAACGATGTATTTGGTTTTTTTGTTAGTGGACCGGGCATTAATGGTCCTTTTTCTGATAATGCAATTAATGTTGCTCGATTACCAGATTCGGATGAATTTGTATCTATTAATGCGGTAAACCATATAACGAATCAGCAAATTTATGTTAAGAATGAATTACGAGATGACGTAGGTAATTGCGATATAATTTTTAATCCAAGTCATATCGAATCCATCGAATATGACGGGTTTACCATACCTTTGTTGGCTCGTATCCCAGTCATTCCTTGCGAGGAGTACCATATTCGATTAGTATTAGGCGATGTAGGGGATGATAAATTAGATTCGGCAGTTTTCTTGCGATCAAATAGTTTTGATTTGGGAGAATTAGCAACGGTAAAATCGTTAATACCAAATCGAACGGATACCGTAGCCTATGAAAACTGTTTGGATGGCCAATTTGTTTTTACTCGACCTAGCGGCAGATTCAATCTTCGCCCCTTAGTAGTTGATTTTGAAATTGATGAATTGTCTACAGCTTTAGAAGGGCTTGATTTTTCTAGTATTCCAAGAAGTGTTACCATCCCTGCGGGACAAGATAGTGTGATCTTAACTATTCCGACTTTATTAGATGAGCAAACAGAAAATATAGAAAGTCTTACATTAAATTTAAAATTTCCACAAATCTGCGAATGTAATAAAGGAAGTAGTGCGACTTTAAATTTTGCGGATCCTAAACCACCTGCTTTATTTCTTGCACCTATTTCCGCCTGTGCTGGTCAAACATTTTCTATAGTCCCACAAATTGCGGGTGGAATCCCTCCTTTTAATTTTAGGTGGAACGATAACTCAACAGATTTTAGCTTACAAACAAGTATTCAATCACCAACCAATTTCACCTTAACGGTTACCGATTTTTGTAATAATCAAGCAACTGATTCTGCCCAAATCAATCTTCAAGAAATGCCCACCGCTGTCTTGTCTGGTGATATAAATTATTGTGAAGGTATAAATGACGAAACACTTCCTATCAATTTTAATGGCAACCCACCTTGGTCCTTTACCTACCAAATTAATAGTAATTCGCCCATAAGCATTGATAGTGTTTTTGATCGTAATTTTAATTTACCTGTTTCTGAATCGGGTACTTATCAATTAATTGAATTTAGCGATGCTACTTGTACTGGAGCTCCAACGGGAACGGGGCAAGTTAATGATATAAATATTGAGTTATCAATAGAAACAATTTCCCCTTCTTGTCCTAGTGTAAATGATGGTCAAATCAATTTAACTATTCTAACAGCAAATCCTCCTTATGACATCAACTGGTTACCTACGGTCAATGATGCCACTAATCCTACTAATTTATCAGCAGGTGTTTATAATTTAATGATTCGTGATGCACAGAATTGTGTACTTATGGATTCAATTATTCTTGAAAACCCAAGTGTACTTGCCCCAGAATGTGAGCAGAAAGCAGTTTATATACCTAATGTGTTTTCTCCCAATGGGGATGGTATTAATGATTTTTTTGAAATTTTTTTGACCAATCAAACTACTATTCAACAAGTTTTAAAAGCAGAAATTATTGACCGATGGGGTAATTTAGTCTATTTTTCAGAAGGTGTAATGCCAAAATGGGATGGTCGCTTTGGAGATAAACTATTAAACCCTGCAGTTTTTTTGTATAAAGTCCAACTTGAATTGCAGGATGGAAAGATAGAATTACTACAAGGTAGTTTAAGTTTAGTTAGATGATTTCAGAATTATATAACTATAGAATCCGTAAGAAACAGAATTATTTATTAGTACACATCTTCCATAATTATTACATTATAAATGATTTTTTATTTAACGTTCTGTAATCCTCTCAATTTTAACCCAAAAAAATCCTCATCGAATTTAATATTTCTCATCAATTTCCTAACTTACATTCCATTAAATCAAACAATTGATGATCATCCAAAAATAATTAGTTATGGATAAAAAAGAACAAGCGATTAACTCAAGAAGACAGTTTTTAAAAACGAGCGCCTTAGTAGGAGGGAGTTTTTTTATTTTACCGAGATGTGCCATTGGCGGAAAGGGCTATGTAGCGCCTAGTGATAAATTGAATATTGCGGCTATTGGAGCAGGCGGAAAAGGGGCTAGTGACATTAGAAATGCTTGGAATAATGGAGCAAATAATGTGGTGGCTTTATGTGATATTGATGTAAATATGGCAAAGAAGTCTAGGGAGTTATTTCCAAAGGCTAAGTTTTATAAAGATTTTCGAGTGATGTTGGAGGAAATGAAAAATGAAATTGATGCCGTTACGATTTCTGGACCTGATCATATGCATGGAGTGGCAGCGATGACTGCTATGGAATTAGGCATGCATGTCTATGTACAAAAACCATTGACTCATAATATTTATGAAGCTCGACAATTGACTGAGGCAGCAAGAAAATATAAAGTAGTGAGCCAAATGGGCAACCAAGGAGCCTCAAACCCTGGGCAAGTGCAAATGATGGAATGGTTTAATCAAGGCTTGATTGGTAAGGTACATACGGTTGAAGTATGGACAAATCGACCTGTTTGGCCACAAGGGATTCCAGTACCTCGAAATAATAAACCGCTGCCCGAGCATTTGAGTAAAGCAGATTGGGATTTATTTATTGGGCCAGCACAAATGGTGGACTATGATCCTTTATACCATCCATTTAAGTGGAGAGGCTGGTGGAACTTTGGAACAGGCGCTTTAGGAGATATGGGCTGCCATTTGATTGATCCGCCTTTTAGAGTCTTACAATTGGCTTATCCAACAGAAGTAGAATGTAGTGTGGGACAGGTATTTACTAGAGATTGGGTACCTGAACATATTCCAGAAGGTTGTCCCCCATCCTCGCATGTACAAGTAAAATTCCCTAAGACGAAAGTCAATGATAGACCAATTACTATGAATTGGTATGATGGTGGTATCCGTCCATTTCATCCAGATTTAATTCCAGCAGATGAAGACATTGGTGGGAATGGTAGTAATAATGGCGTTATTATGATTGGCGAAAAAGGGATCATGACTTGTGGAACCTATGGTAGAAACCCAAAGGTTTATCGCAAAGGAGAAGAGACCTTAACCATGAGTGATGAATTTGTTGCTAAATTTCCAACAGAAGCGTTTCCAGAACATGGACATCATATGTCTTGGACGGAGGCTTGTAAGGCAGGTTTTAATAGTAAAGAACATCAGGCATTGACGTCTTCGTTTGATTATTCCGGGCCATTAACAGAAACCGTTTTGATGGGAAATTTAGCTATTAGAAGTTATGCTCTAGGCAAGGAAGGAGAACGTGGACGAATGAATTATTATGGACGGAAAAAATTACTTTGGGATGGGGAGAATACTCGAGTCACTAACTTTGAAGATGCCAACCAATTTGTAGGACGACAGTATCGAGAAGGCTGGAAATTGATTTAGAAAAAGAACATCTAAGTAGTCGGATAAAATTGTTATATTGTTAATATTGTTTTATTGTTGCCATAATGCATTGTCAAACAACAATTTAGCAATAAAACAAGTAAGTTCTCAATACTGGTCAGGAGACTCCGATAAAAATCGGAGCAGGCTCAGTGGATAGTCGTATCAAGTCACCAGACCATAGCCGTCAAGCTAAGAGAAGTTTCAAGTAGAAATGGAAAAATGTAGTCGGTGCGCTGCACCTAAAAAGAGGATAAAGCTCAAAATCTATACAAATGTAGTCGGTGCGCTGCACCTCTTATTTAAAAGCCCCAGCAGGGGCGACCACATTTGTATAAAACCCGCTATTATGCCACTCTAAGGTGTAGCGCACCGATCATATTTTTTCTTAGCCTCCTGACTTGAAACCTATATCTGCTGAGTCTGCTCCGATTTTTATCGGAATCTCCAGACCAGCATTGAGAACTTACAAAAATAGATTGTAAGTATAAGCCCCTAAATTATTACCGAACCAAAGTAAAATCACCAGAAAAAGTCTCCTGAAATCCATCAATAAACTCTACTTCGGCAAAATAGATAAACACCTCTGTAGATAATCGTTCTTCCGCAAATTCGCCATCCCAGCCAACATTATCTGTCAAGTTGAAATTATGGCGTGCAAAAACACGGGAGCCGTTTCGAGCATAAATTTCAAAGCGGATAATTTGATTAATGTTTTCGCCACCAAATATGCCTAGTGCATCATTTATCCCATCTCCATTTGGAGAAAAGGCATTCGGTACAAATAAATTACGAGATTGTAAAACAGCAACAGTAAGCGCATCTTCTGCGGTACAACCTGTTAATTCGTCGGTCACTAGAACGGTGTAATTAGCAGAACTTAATGGTCTTGCACTAAGGGTCGCACAATTCAAACAACTCAAAGAATCCGTACTAAACCATTCAAAGGTAACTGGTCGGTTAGTAATGGGTTCTAAATTAAGGGTCTCTCCTAAGTTAATAGTTTGATCTTCCCCTAAATCAACGGTGACTGCTGGTGGATCATTAACAACAATCTGCTCAAAAGCCTTTTCACAACCATTATCATCTTGCATTAATACGGAATACGTACCCGCTTGTAGGTTATTAATTTCTGGTTGGGTATCAAAGTTTTGATTGTTGAGGGCATAGCGATAGGGGGCAGTTCCACCTGTTGGATTTGTAATAGCAATAAAACCGCTGTTTTCTCCACCTGGGCAAGTGACATCCATTGCGGTTATCATGGCATCAATTGGCGTAGGTTCAGCTAAAGTGATTCTTGCCTCCTCCACACAGCCATTTCCATCTCGAACGGTTAGATCATAATTTCCTGCTGATAAATTATCTATAAAAGGAAGTGTCGAACCTGTATTCCAGATATAGTCATAATTGCCTGTTCCACCAGATGTAAAATCAGTTAAAACACCATTAGCATCACCGCCGCAAGCAACAGCTTCGGTAATTTCTATGGCGGCTATTAATTGACTAGGCTCTATAATTTCTACACTTGCTGAACCTGCACAACCACTAGTATTGATCACTCTAACTTCATGCAATCCACCTCTTAAGTCATTGGCAGTTTGGGTGGTTGACCCATTATCCCAAATAATGGAAGCGAGTGGTTCGTTCGCAATTAAGGTTGCTTGACCATTCGTTTCCCCAAAACATTCCACTCCTTGCACATTAGTAAACTCAATATTGATGGCTGCTGGTTGGATAATCGAAAATTCGGCAGAATCTTGGCAATTATTTTCGTCCGTTACGGTTAGATGATACAAGCCCGCACAAAGATCTACTGGATTTTGCATAGTCCCTATATCGTTATCCCAAGCAAAACTAAGGTTGCCTGTACCACCAACAGCTATGACTTCAAGTTGACCATCACAAGTTTCAAAACAACTCGCATTGGCTTTGTCTACTAATGAAATACCCAATAAAGGAGGAGCGGAAATCTCTGCTACAAAATTTTGGGCATCTTCTTCATTACTTATGAAAATATTATAATTACCAGCAGGTAAATCGTTAATAAGGACAGTTGTATCATTTTTAGCCACCGCTCCCAACACAATAATAGACGGGTCTTCAATCCCTTGCAAACGATACTGATAAGGTGGTTTTCCCACCCTAACCATTAGCTGAATTTGCCCAGAAATATCGGTGGCGCAATTTAAGTCACCATCTATAATTTCTGCGGCGATAGGAATTGGAAATTCCATAATAAAACAAGTATCTATCATACAACCAGCATTATTATCGGTAATGGTCAAACAATAGAGGTCACCACCTATTAAGTTAGTAGCTACTTGATTGGTCTGCCCATCCGACCAGGCATAACTATAATCGCCTGTACCAAATTGCGCACTTGCCACCATTACCCCACCATCTTCTCCTTGTCCTCTTGCCAAACTACCTATTCGCAAATCTAAAGTCAAGGCTTCTACGACCCTTAAATTCGTTATAAGAATGACGGCACAATCCTCAGGTGTTACGATTGTATCTGTATATCTCCCCGCATTTACGTAGACATTATCCCCTACGGTTATCATTTCTCCTCGACAGATAGTAGCATCTTCTTGGGTAGGTTCATCGAAGCCTCTTTCTGCTACTATCACCGAAAAGTTACCCATTAGATCAGCCGCTTGTCCATCAACTAGGATGTAATAAGTCAACTTGGGATTCAAACATTCTAGACTTAGAAATACGGAACTAGGATCAGTAGAAGCATTTTGTATAGGTACTTCTGTTAAAGGTGCATCACATTGATTGCTTTCACTAAAAAAAATAGCAATTTCTGGTTGAATTGGATCTTCTCCAATTGGAGGAGGCAATTCACTATTTACATTGATAAATACTCTTCTAGATTGACTTGGTATAAATTTAAACCAAACAGAATGATCAACGGTAAAATCCGTCATTGGATCATTAATGCTAGTCGCACAGTTATTATTATACATAGCGTCAACTGTTCCACCGGTAGACACGGGTAAAGTGATGGCATTACAAATATGATCATTGGGAGCAATGGCTCTATCCGAAGCATCTTCGCTAACGGAAATGGTAAAAGTAACCGAGCCATTAGATTCTAGCGGTATATTATCAGGGAGAATAATAAAATTGGATTCATCTAAGGTATAGGTTATCTCTACCCCTGGAGCAGGTAAGACAAAATTTCCACAAACCACTTCTAAACAACCTTTATCATCAGCAGAAGCATCAATGGCACAATTATCATTAAAAATGCCTACTATATCATTATCGAAGGTCCATAAACAAACAAACAGTTCTCCTCCATTCAAATCACTCAAACAATCTACGGTCCTACTAAAATGTACCACATCTTGATTAGGGTAAGCAATTAGGTTAGGGCAATCATTACTATAAAATCGGACAGGTTCATTTTCTACCGCAACCCCCCAAGTGGGGTCTCCTGGTATATTAAAAATGCCATCTGTACAAGTAGTCGTCGATTCCCCTGTTAAGACGGTTAACTCTATGGTAAACTGTGCAGATAGGGAATTAATTGCCATTAAAAATATCAGACACAAATAAGCAAGTCTAAACAACCAATGTGTTATATACTTCATTAACAGTTAGTTAAGTCGGTTTTTGTAAAATAATAACAGTTAATATTGGAACGGCTTGATAGCCATCCAAATTTTATAAGCTGTTAATTAACAGCGTTTTCTATTTAAAAAAAGAGGTCTTTTGCTAGTCTTTTCCACTTTTAACAAGGAGGTTTAAGCAATTTTTAACATTGGAAAAGTAACATAGGGGAATGAGTAGGTTAGGTGCTGTAAGAAGCTGAAATATCCGACTTTCTGCTTAAAGTTGCAAAATAAAAGCGTATTTGATTTTTTCTTTTATCATTTTTAGCCGCCTATCTTACCTTAAACCCCTACATCCTTTGTACCTTGTGGCGACTATACCTCTCTATCTTAAATCTTTATACCTTATCAAAAAATGAATCAAAAAGTACGCACTCAATTTCCTAGCCTTGCTCGAATCCATAATGATCAAGCATTTACTTTTTTAGATGGTCCTGCGGGTACCCAAGTGCCCAATTATGTGATTGATGCCATTTCCGATTATTATAAAACCTCTAATTCTAATGCACATGGACATTTTGCCTTAACCCAAGAAACAGATGTAATAGTCGAAAGTACTAGGGCAAAAGTAGCTGCTTTTTTGGGTGCGGAAGGTGGACCTACTATTTCTTTTGGGCAAAATATGACGACGCTTAATTTTGCCTTAAGCAGAGCGATTGCCAGTAGTCTGAATGCAGGAGACGAGCTTGTCATTACGCAACTGGACCACGAATCTAATCGAGCGCCTTGGTTGGCCTTGCGAGCGCAAGGAGTAGTAATTAGAGAAGTCAAATTAAAAGCAGATGGTACTTTAGATTATCAAGATTTTGCCAATAAAATAAATGAAAGGACTCGATTAGTCGCAATGGGTTGGGCGGCAAATATTTTTGGGACGATTAATGAGGTCATGAAAGTACGGAAAATGACCCATGCAGTTGGTGCTTGGTTATTATTAGATGCCGTACATTATGCGCCGCATTTGTCCATAGATGTACAGGCGATTGGTTGTGATTTTTTATTATGCTCTGCTTATAAATTTTATGGGCCACATGTGGGTTTATTATATTGCAAACCTGGTTTATTAGACCGCTTACAACCTTATCGATTAAGAACTGCCTACCAACATGCGCCATATAGTATCGAAACAGGAACGCTTAATCATGCCGCCATTGCAGGCGTTAAAGCATCCATCGAATTTTTAGAAACTTTTGGAGAAGGCAAAACCGAAAGAGCTAGGTTAGTGAATGCTTTAGACAAAATTCACCAGCATGAAATTGGGCTGGCTCAACAATTATACGATGGTTTAGCAGCTGTAAAAAAAGTGAAAATATATGGGCCACCGATGCATATTGCTGAACGGGCGCCGACCTTATCTTTTTTCTATAAAGGCAAGACATCCAATGAAGTAGGCAAATATTTGGGCGCTCATAATATCTGTACTTGGTCTGGTCATTTTTATGCTATTAAAGCAACAGAAGTTTTAGGGTTAGCAGAAAAAGGTGGCGTGACTCGAATGGGCATTTCGGTTTATAATAATCAGGGAGATATTGATCGGACGTTGGAGATAATGAGAAAAATAAAATAAAAATTAACCCAATTAATTGCATCTTAGAAAAAAATGCCTTTATCTTTGTATCCATAAAAAATAAGGATATGATAAATTTATTAAATAAAAGTTGGTGGCAGAATTCTTTACCAAAATAGGGTGAAGGATACTGCTCGTTTATTTGTAATCTATCAAAAAAGCGGCTTGTCGAATTTCACTCGGCGAGCCGCTTTTTTTATTGGTTCTAATCCCCTCATTCACCCAAAATTAAATCTATAAAAGTAAATAGTATGAAAATTGAAGCACTACACGAGTTCCACAATATGGAATTTTCCAAAGGTTGGGCAGAAAGATTTACCCCTACTCCAGATAGATTGGCTTTATTTGAAACTATTTTGCAACGAATACGAGAAATAGGAGGGGAGCATTGCCATGTCTTAGAATTAGGCGTTGGCCCAGGCTATTTGGCAGATTATTTATTGAGTAGACTGCCAAATATAAGTTATGAAGGCTTAGATTTTTCTGAAGCTATGTTGAAAATCGCTAAAAATCGCTTGCTAAAATATTCAGCTAGAACGGTCTTTACACAAGCTGATTTAACGAAGGATAGTTGGCCTACTAAAATTAGTCAGTCCCCAAAAGCAGTTGTTTCGACTTGGGCGCTACACGATTTATTTAGTGCCAAAAATATTGAGTTTGTCTATCGAAAAACGAAAAGTATTTTACAACCCAAAGGCGTGTTTTTAAATGGAGATTTTATAAAGCCTGAAATGTCTACTTTTGACTATGAAGGTGGCAGAATTAAACCAAGTGTTCATTTGAATTTATTGACTGCCGTAGGGTTTCAATCGGCAGTTTGTCTAAAAGAGTTTGAAAAGGATGTGCTAAATCCGACAACTGCTAATAATTACGCCTGTTTTGAGGCAAGGAATTAATTAAAAAAGACATTGAATAAAAAATAATCATGATTGCAACCGCAAAAAAAATTAAGTTACAAACGGTCGTCAAAAAACAATTGGCGGATACCGTTACCCCCATTACACTATACCTCAAACTAAGGGCACATTTTGATAAACCTATCTTATTAGAGAATAATGATTTTGGGCAGGCAGAAAGTTGTTTTTCTTACATTGGCTTAGAACCGATTGCCAATTTTATGGTGAAAAATGGGGTAATAACGAAGACATTGCCAGGCGGAGAAAAAGAAGAAGAAACTTTGGTTAATTATACAGATGTACCTGCTATTTTTCAGGATTTTATTAATCAATTTGAGGTAGAAGAAATCAAAGCAGCAGGTGCTATCAATGGATTTTTAGGGCATACGAGTTTTGATGGCGTACAGTATTTTGATACCCTCAAATTTGATAAAAATAAGCGCCGATTTGATACACCTGATATCAATTACTCCCTTTATCGTTTTCTGATAGCGTTTAATCATTTTAAAAATGAATTGTATTTGATAGAAAACGTTCCAAATATTTTTCCAGAAAGAAGCAAAATGGACAAATTGGAGAAATTAATTCAAAATCAAGCTTTTAATACCTTTGATTTTGAATTGGAAGGGGAAGAATCTAGCAATATTACAGACGAAGAATTTAGAGAATTGGTTCGTAAAGGAAAATATCATTGTAAAATTGGTGATGTTTTTCAAATCGTTTTATCTCGCCAATTCGAGCAAAAATTTAAAGGAGATGATTTTCAAGTCTATCGAGTGTTGCGGTCCATTAATCCATCCCCTTATTTGTATTATTTTGATTGTGGCGATTATACCATTTTTGGGTCTTCTCCCGAAGCACAGATGTTGATTAATGGGAATACGGCAACGGTGAATCCAATAGCTGGCACCTATAAAAGAACGGGGAACGATGAACAAGATGCCCAAGGTGCTAAAGATTTGGCAGCAGACCCTAAAGAAAATGCAGAACATATTATGCTAGTCGATTTAGCGAGAAATGATTTAGGCAGGCATTGTGAAAAAGTGGAAGTGAAAAGCTTAAAAGAAATCCATTTCTACAGTCACGTTATACACTTAGTTTCCAAAGTAGACGGACAACTAGAAGACACCACCAATCCAATCCAAATATTTGCGGATACTTTCCCCGCGGGCACTTTATCTGGCGCCCCGAAATACAAAGCCCTAGAATTAATCAACGAATACGAAAATCAAAACCGTAGTTTCTATGGCGGCGGCATTGGTTTGATTGATTTTAATGGCAATATGGTACAAGCTATTGTGATTCGGTCTTTTATGAGTAAGGACAATACTTTGTATTATCAAGCAGGTGCGGGCATTGTGATTGATAGTGTACCAGAAAGTGAGTTGCAGGAAGTGAATAATAAGTTAGGGGCGCTGAAACGAGCTTTGATTGAAGCAGAAAAAATATAGACAGGATGACGGGATTTTTCAGGATTTACAAGATAGTTTTATAGCTACGTAAATTAGTTAAATCCAAAATATCTGTGTCAGCTTACACAAATTAATAAATTATTCTTAATCAAAGATTAACAACATCACTTACTTTAAAATCCTGTTAATCTTACAAATCCTGTCATCCTGTGAGAATTTTAGTATTAGATAATTACGATTCGTTCACTTATAACCTAGTCCAATATGTGCAAGAATTAATTGGACATAAAGTGGATGTATTTAGAAATGATGCCATCTCTTTAGATGATGTTGATAATTACGATAAAATCATTTTATCGCCCGGTCCAGGGCTGCCAAAAGATGCAGGAATTATGCCTGAATTGATTAAAAGATATGCGCCAACTAAGGATATTTTGGGGGTTTGTTTAGGCCATCAAGCCATTGGAGAAGCCTTTGGAGGAACTTTACACAATATTGCAAAAGTCTATCATGGGGTAGCCACACCAATTGAAGTAGTAGATGGCAATGCTTTATTGTTTCGAGGTTTACCTAAGGAGATAGAAGTAGGGCGCTACCATTCTTGGATAGTTGAACGACCAAATTTACCAGCTGAATTACAGATTACTGCCGTTGATGAACATGGTGCGATTATGGCAATGCGTCACGAAAAATATAATGTTCGAGGGGTACAATTTCATCCAGAATCGGTACTCACACCGAGAGGTAAAGCAATGTTGCGGAACTTTTTATTTCCAACCGAAGCGCAGGCAATTAATTATACCGATGAATTGATTGCGGAAGGGAAAGGAATGGTGTAAGGATAAAAATTAAGAGATATTTAAGTTACTGGTTAAGTCTTATTTACGTCTAAATCCGTTAGGAGGTCAAATCAGTTGGGTTATTTAATTTCCCAACAGGTTTAATTCCCTAACGGATTTTTTTTGATTATTCTATTAAAATCCTGTTAATCTTGAAAAATCGGGTCATCCTGTAAATACTATTATAAATTTTATCAACGTTTATTGGACATGAAAAAACCACTTTTAACTTCCATCCTATTATTGAGTTGTTTCGCGCTATTCTCTCAAGGCTATAACATCGCAGGCGGTATTCGAATGGGTACAGATTGGGGCATTACTGGAAAGTATAGAGTTGGAAAAAAAGAGAGCATTGAAGCCATTATTCAATCTTCGGCTAATAATAGTAGAGATGAGGTAATTATTACTGCCTTATATGAAAAACACAATCCATTAATTAGCAAACGCTTTAATTTTTATACAGGTGCAGGTCTGCATAAAGGTTGGAATAATACCGTAAATGGAGAAACGACTTTTGAAAATCCATTTGGGATAACTGCTATAGCAGGCATAGAATTTAATCTAGGACGAACCAATGTTTCTTGGGATTTTAAACCCGCATTTAACCTAGTGGGTGGCGAACGAAAAATGTACACCCAATCAGGCATTTCTCTGCGTTATGTCTTTGAGAAGCGTCCTTTATTTGAACGAAAGAATAAGAAGAAAAACAAGAACAAAAAGAAAATTAATTGGAAGTTTTGGGAGAAGAAATAATTATTTATTGTTTGGCAAGATAAGCTTCCACTAAGGTAATCAATTTTTGGTTATGCTTGAATTTAGCCATTGACAAAGGCGTGTGCGTCCCAAAATCTTCTTTAATTTTTGGGTCAGCCCCATTTTCTAGCAAATATTTGGTTACCTCAAATTGTTCGTATTGAATACTTTCAATCAGCGGCGTACACATAAATTCTGGGTGTTGGTAATTTGGATTTACCCCCATTCTGATATGGTATTTCACCAATTCTAAATCGCCTTTCTGAGCTGCTGCGAAGAGTTCTTTCCAGTCACCTGCTGCCATTTATTACTGTACATTAATTTTTATCATTTCACTTTCATTCATATTTGACTCCATGACAATACTTTTTCTTTCTCCTTTATAGGAATAAGAAAGAGTGGCAGTATTTGGAGGTTTATTGCCTAAATTTACTGCATGTAAAATTAAATAATTATCATTACCAGGCTTTAGAGGTAAAGTCATTTTTCTAGCTCTTCGACGAAGTTGATAATTTTCCAATATCCAATGTCCATTATAATTTAGAGAAATAATATCCCCATCAGCTAATTGATGATCATAGATTTCAATGGTAATGGTGCCTGGCGAAACATTGATTTGATTTTGCTTGATGACGACGGCTCGATTATCCAGTTTTTGTGGAATCTTGTTTGGTTTAATGGTTTCGACCTTGGCTACTTTAGGCACTTCTTTCTTAGGATAAATTACTTTAAAAAAGTGAGGTTCTTCCAATTGTATTAAAGCTGCATAATTTTTATTCGCCACCCATTCATTCAAATCTTTGACCAATCCAGAGCCATAACGGTTAAATTTAGCGACCATTTCCATATTATAATAATAATACGCTCTACCGTATAATTTATGCTCCGCAGGAAATCCAACGCCATCTAAATATTTTTGAGCTACCTCAATAAAAGCTTCGGATTTTTGTAAAACATTTCGATAACTTCGATCGGCTATATTAAAGCTTCTAGCGGTTGCTAAATTATTTTTTAAATGCTGAATCAAGGCTATTAAATTATTATCATCTGATATCCGAACCCCTTCTAAAAAAGCCCTAATATTTTCATGAATGGCAATAATATTACCCAATTCTTTATGATCATTTGCTATATTCAAAGCAGCATATCTTTTTTGAACTGTCTTTTTCAATCGCTTTTTAGCCACATTATAATCATCGTATAAAGTAACGACTTCTTCTAAGGTTTTATAAATTTGCACTAAATTTTTTCTTTCTTTTAAATCCTCTTCTTTCGTCAACTCTTCTAGATCAAACCGAATGGCATTCACTCGAGTAATAATGGCTTTCATTTTATCCATTTCCTTTCGCAGCTGTGCGGCAGTTGCAACAGGTAATATTGCTCCATCTTTCATCGAACGATTGTATAAAGTATAAGGAGAGACATCATAAAACCAATGTTCGGGGTCTTCAAATATATCCGCAGGTAAATCCGCATTGCTATAAAAATTTAGCTGATTGCTTTCTAAATCCACATATTTATTAACCTTCTGATTAAAGGTTTCTAATAGCCGATGCGCTGTCAATAGACCATGTGTGCTTTCATTCGCAAAATGCAGGTAATTATTTAATGCCGTTAGTTCTTTCTGCTGCGTATCACCAATTTGAGCAGTTCCCCAAATAGGTAAGAATAAACATAAAAAAAGTAACTTCCTGTACATGTTCTTAAAATTTTGGATGATTTAGTTTTGTTCAAATAGCTACGGAATGAATTAAAATTAAAATGACAATTAAAACTAAAACTACTACTGATAATCAATAAGTTGCAATTTTAAAATGTAAAATTATTTTTGAACCGTTCCTATGGTAATTTATCGCAAGAAAAATATTTAAAAAACAAAAAAAAGTCAAGCGTTTAGTTAGGATAAACTTGCTAAATTTTTGTTAAATAGTTTGTGACTGTTCAGAATAGAGAATAGAGAGCAGAGATTAGAGATAGAAGTCGGTAAACCCTTTAATTTTTCGGTAAAAAACCGAAGAAATGGTTGGTAATCCTTAATTTTTCTCTCTTCTCTCAATGAAATGGTCTCTATTCTCTATTCTACTGAATAGTTACAATAGTTTTATTAAGGGGTTTCGCAAAAATAACCTATGCAGACGAGCTAGGAGGATTCCAAACGGATCGAACGGATTAGAAGGATTCGAACGGATTTTCTTTAGTAACTGTAAAAAAATAACTTCCACATTTCCCTTCGAGACCTCCAAGGTTTTCAAAACCTTGGAGGTCTAAAACGAGGAATTTATTTATGTCCAAGCACTTACTTAGATTGTATATTTATTATTTGCGTAGGTTATTTTTTTCTTTTTCCTTAACCGGCAATCATCACCCCGCCGTCACCTCCCACATCTGTTGGCCCTGCAAATATTTTTGGGCTAAATCTCGAATGGTTTGTGAGGAGATGGTATTAACAGTATCTACTAAGCTATCAAATACATCAAAAGACATTTCATTTAATACCATAGTCTTAACCACATCTGCTACATGAAAAGGACCATCCACCATATTTAGCATATTGCCCAACATATAATTTCGGACCATTTCTAATTCTCCATCAGGCACTAAATCATTACAAAGTATATCTATTTCGGTATAAATTTCTTTGGTTGCAGCAGCCGTAAATTCATTCCCTACTTCGGTTGACACATAAAAACAAGCATCGTGAAGCATGGTGTCTTGCGTAGAATAAATATTATAAGTATAGCCTTTATCTTCTCTAATATTCATCATTAATCTAGAGCCAAAATAGCCACCTAGAATGGTATTTAATACCGTGAAACCAGCGAAGTCTGGATGTTTCCGACCAATCATACGTTTCCCTATTCTAATCGCAGTTTGCATGGAGTTAGGAATATCGATATGCCGTTTTTGGGAAGGGGAATCTGTTAATTTAAATTTGGGCAAACGACTTCTTCTTCCTACAGGCAATTGCCCAATATATTGCTCTAATAAACGAATCACTTTATCGGTTACTCGACCACTAATAAATAGTTCACAATTTCGAGCATTATAATGTTGATTAAAATGCTTGATTAAATCTGTTTTTTTGACGTTATCATAAGCCCTGTTGTCACTATTATACCCATAAGGATGGTGTTTTCCAAAAATGAATTCTGTTACCTTTCGATAAGCCACTACATCATTTTTGGTCAAATCTACTTTTAGTCTTCGTTTGATATTATCTTTATAAGCTTTCAATTCTTCTTCAGGGAAAGTAGGCTCCATTAATAACTCCCTAACTAAAGGAAGCAAGACTTCGAAGTGTTTACTAAGGGTATAAAAAACGAGGTTAGAATTATCCAAATTGGTAGGTGTACTTAGCGTAGCACCATAAAAATCAATTTGCTCGGCAATGGCAGCTGAAGAAAAATTGGTCGTCCCTTCTTTTAATAACCGAGAAGTCGTTTTGGCAATTAATTTTTTTTTCTCAAAAGGGCGACCTGCTCTAAATACTAATTGCATTTTTAAGACATCTTGTGTTCCCATATCAATGATATGTACCCGCAGACCATTCGATAGGCGAATTTTTCGGGGCTTTGGTAAATGCAATTTCTCAATCCGCTTAATCGGTGGCGCTATTTTTCTATTGACCATATTTATAATGAAGAATGAGTCTTTTGAATTAAAGTTATTAAGGTTAATAAACACTATTCTGTGAAAATATAGTTTATTTCAATGCACTACAAAATCTTATATAATCTTTTCATAATCAGCATACTATCTTTAGAGAAATGATTTAAAAACTACTTTTAGTAAATTGCCTTAGGGTAGTTATCCACAGTCTCAAAAAGTTATCCACATTATGTTAATTTCTTTATATCTAAAAAGTTGATAATAGATTGTACTTTTGTCGTCACTCGTATTTAACCTTTCTCAAGGTAGTCTCCATTCAATTTGCTAAATCTCCAAGATTTAGTGAATTTATTTTGGTAAGTTATAGATTTACTAAATTTTAAAAATTTAGCAAATCAATATATGCGAGACAGCCTAACTGTAAAGAAAGAACTATTTCACTAATAAACCAATCGACTATGAAGTTCAGTATCTCTTCTTCTGAATTATTAGCCCAACTACAAATTGCAGGAGGTGCAATTGGGTCGAATCCAGTCTTACCTATTCTGGAAGATTTTCTATTTACCATTAATGACAATCAATTGACCATTACGGCTACCGATTTGGAAACAACGATTGTGACCGAAGTAGAAGTAATGGCAGATACTAATGGTACGGTAGCGATTCCCGCAAGGATTCTTTTAGATACCTTAAAAGCTTTGCCACAGCAACCAATTACTTTTGCGATAGATGATGAATCTTTTGCCATAGAAATTACTTCTGCTTATGGAAAATATAAATTAGCGGGAGAGAATGGAACAGATTTTCCAAGAATCCCTGATGCTGAAGGGACGGATTCTTTGGTAATTGGCGCACCTGTCTTAGCGCAAGGAATTACAAAATCGTTATTCGCAACTAGTAATGATGAGTTGCGACCAGCCATGACAGGGGTTTACTTCCAAGTAGATTTTAATAAAGTCGTCTTAGTGGCTACGGATGCACATAAATTAGTAAAATACACTTTTAATAATTTGAAAAGTGAAATTTCTACTACCTTTATTGTGCCTAAAAAAGCCTTAAATTTATTAAAAAATGCTTTGCCTGGCGATGGAGAAGTAACGGTTTCATTTAATAAAGCCAATGCATTTTTTGCTTTCGATAATATCAAAATGGTTTGCCGTTTGATCGATGCTCGGTATCCTGATTATAATGCAGTTATTCCTGTAGATAATCCAAATGAGTTAGTCGTCAATCGGTCCGATTTTCAAAGTTCTTTGAAACGGATTGCCATCTATGCTAATAAAACAACCAATCAAGTTATTCTAAATATTCAAGACGGTAGCTTAACGGTTTCTGCGCAAGATTTGGATTTCTCTAATGAAGCAACCGAGCAATTAACTTGTACTTTCAATGGCGATCCAATGAATATTGGTTTTAACGCCAAATTCTTAGCGGAAATGCTAGGTGTCTTGGAATCTGATGAAGTGAAAATTCAGTTATCTGGTCCAACAAGAGCAGGTATTTTATTACCACTAGAAGAAATGGAAAATATCGAGATATTGATGTTGGTCATGCCTGTGATGTTAAGTAACTAATTGAGTTAAGTAGCTGGACAAAATTATCTTTATATTTATTTTGACAGGATTTCAGGATTGACAGGATTTAACTCATTGAAAATCAAAATCATGTAAATCTTGTAATCCTGTCTGAAAATTAAAACTAATTATGTCTGAGTACTTATAAGTTATAAATGATGAGTTATAAGTTTAGTTTCCACTTATAACTCATCACTCATTTCAAGCTTTCATCAACCTACTCAAAGCCTCCTCCATTTTAAATTTATGTTCTCGCTTCTCAATGGCACTTGGAGCAGCAGCTCTTTCCTGACAATCCATAATTGGGCATCTTTCACAAGTAACACTTACTCTTCTTCTAGGAATATTAGGGTCTGCCAAAAATTTCATCTTTTCTTTTAATTCTGCGTCTGCTAATAAACCTATTGTTACACTTACATTTTTAGTAGAGGGAAAATAAGCAGGTCGGGCAATTGTAAAGCAGATATATTCGTCCTCAGTCTCTGTATATTTTGATAATTGTAAGCCGACTTCTACCTGCCCAGAAGTTTTTCCATTTGCCGTCAAGTTCTTAAGTTGACTAATAGATAGCCAGCGTCGGCAATAATGTTCATCTAAACTATTAGCATGTGGTTCATGCTGTCGATTGAGGTGTAATTCTTTATCTATTTGAAAGGTATCTAATGCAGGATCATGAATCATCCGCATGAAAAACATTTTGGGCATCTCGAAATAATGCGGCAAAATATTAAATCGCTGAAATAAAACTTCGGGAGAAACATCGTATTTTAATAATAACTGTAGTAAATAGGATTTGTCCCAACTCGTTTGGTCAAAGAAATACTGTAAATCTTTGGTGAAACTATCTCGATTAACCAATAGGCCTACTGCAAAATAGCCTGCAATATAATTATTCAAAACTATCTGAAAATTATTCACTTTCAGAAAGGAAGAAGTATTAATACGGTCTTTTAACTTCAGGTAATTATAGGCCAATTCTTTTCCCAATTGCAAAGCTTTTTGCTTTTCATTCAATTGTGGATTTAAGATTAATTTTTTCTTTTTGGGAATAAAAATAGAGCGTAAATGCTTTAATTCAGGGTATTCAGCCAAATCATTTTCTACAATATGATACCCAAAATGTTTTTTTAAAATACTCGCTAATAAATTAACAGGAACTGCTCTATTTGTTGGTAACTTATAAGTTTTGATAAATTTATCAATCGACTGTTCTATATCTTCAAAATAATTATAGTGCAATTCTTGGTATGCTCGAACCGCATTGAAGTAAAAATTTTCTTCCCTAAACTCAAAATTTCGAGACAATTCCACCAAAGTAGAAATAAAAGCCCCTACTCTAGAAGGAGAATTGGCTATAATCTCCACTACTTTAGATAATTCAATTCCAAATAAATCTAATGGTAGTTCATTCAGAAAATTAGAATGTAATAGTTCTCCGACAGCGGCTAGTTTTCCTGATAATATAGGCGAAACCAATTCATCATAAGTGGTTTCCAAAGCGGCTGCCAAAGTCTTCACCTTATCCATTTTAGGTGATTTTTTCCCCTTCTCTATTTCATTTAAGTAAGAAACAGACATGCCCGCTGTCTTGGATAATTTGGCAAAAGATAGTCCTTTTGCAATGCGCAACTGTTTGACCTTCAACCCAAAGATAATTCTACTGTTCTGATGCGTGAGATTCATGGGGGGAAATTACTAAAAAATGGCGAATATTCGCTTTAATTCGATGAATAATAAGGTGAGAAGGGAGGAGAGATGGAGGAATTGTCAGGAATGTCATGCTTGTTAATCCTACAAAATCGTACAGCCAAAAAAAAGAGAAGCGATTGAAGCATTGCATCAATCGCCCTCCGAACCACAAAAGACATCTTTACTTTACTTATATTTTTTACAGTAAACAGTATTACAGTAGGCAGTATTACAATTAGCAGCGGTTCTCTGCTTACTGACTGTAATACTGCTTACTGCAAACTGCCTACTGGCAATTGCAATTTGTCATAGTTTGAGATTAAATCTTGCCGACAAGAGGCTTGTCGGTGCTTTTTGGTGCGTGCAACCTCGCCGAAAACCAGTCGTTTCTCAAATCATGGTCTCGGCGAGGTATGGCACTAATCGGAATTGGGATAGTAAGGTTAGTTGCTGCTTGTTGTCTAAAAGGTCAAACCAGTAACGAGCAACCAGCAACTAGCACTACTTTATAAAAACTTTTCCAGTATTGACTAATCCACTTTCTGTACGAATGGTGTAGATGTACAAACCTTGTGGTAAATTAGCTGGATAAAATCGGAACTTATTATTGTTAAATTGTGCTTGTTGAACGTTTCTGCCTGCTACATCAAATAGCTTAAATTGGATTTCCCTCACGTTTTCTAAACCAATCAATTCTATCGTCGCACCATTCACATCAAATGGATTAGGGGCAATTTTTACTTCCACATTAGGGACAAAAACTTCTTCTGTGCTAGTAGAAATCTCTACAAAATCTTCTACGGTTTCTCCGCCAATGGTATGGAAAGTTGGATTCGTAAGAATCGGTACGCCATAATCAAATAAGACCGTCGCTTGATTTGATATGACCATTCCAGCTGGATTGTCTTTTTTCTGTGCTATCTTAAATTTGACAAATCCATAAGATTCTGATGCTCTAGTTGCTTCATTTAATAAATCAATATTTCTAAAAGTAAAAGTCACAACCCCTGTTCCACTTATTTGATAATCATAGGCATGACTACTTGCGCCAGGCACCAAAGTCGTAATGTCTAAGGATGTAGATAAAGTATCTCGAATTATTACTTGATTAACCGTATCTGATCCTGTATTCTGAAAATAAATATGAAATTCTAATTCATCGGTATTGGCAATATTATTGTCAACTCCTACTCCTTTAGGGGAAGGGGTCATATCTGCGTTGCCAGCAATTAGTTTATTTTCTTGGCAATCTACCGATAAGAAAGGCAATTGATCTGCATCACTAAAAGAAGTCAAAAAGCCAGTATTAAAGGGTTGCCCAAATGGACAGCCTTCTACTCCCGCAGAGGCTGTTTCACCATAAGGATGACCTGGTGGTTGTCTGGCAATAACTCGATAGGAAGACACATCTGGTTTAGTTGCAACATAAAAAGTATCTACACCTCCACTCAGTAGTTGGAAATCTTGTCCTTGTCTAAATATTATATGATCTTCAATTACGATAAAATTAAGCGGAGCCCCCATATTTCCTCCTCCAATATTTCTAATTAAAAATCGCACGGAGTCTCCAATACATTCTCCTTCTACTTTAATACTAGCACCATCCCATAATGGAGGAGCAGGAATACAAATTGGATCTGGGTGTGCATAAGCTTCTACACAATGTGCTTGTCCAATAACCGCCTCACAGCTAAGCGTTGTGTTCACTACAAAAGAACCACATTCTTCTATGGCTAAGTCTCCAATATCAAAGCGGAAAATATTTCCGACACGATTCGTCCAAGGAAGCGTACTAAAATTAACTTGTAGAAAAGGGTCAAATTGTACATCTATATAGCTGCCCTCTGCTGTTTCAATGCCTCTATTACATAAACTAATGGTATAGTCAGCATCTCGACAAGGCTCTAGAATAGCCGTAGACACATCGACTACTAATATAGGACAATTCTCAACCGTTGATCTAGTCGCAAAATCTAATTGCATCGTATCGCCTTCTGTAAAAGCAACATTATAATTTTGACAAACCTCCCAAGCAGTATTTAGTACGACTAAACTAACATTATAACTCCCATTTTTTACACTTAAACTATATGCCCCATTTTCATCTGTTGTCGCATAAAAGGTGCCTTCATCTCCCCTGACTCTTACTAACCAATCCTCCAAGTTTTTTTCATCTCCATCTTTTTCACAATTGGTATTTAAATCTCGATGAACCGTTCCACTAATCTGATTATTAAAAATATTCCCATCCCCATTTGTTTTCACTAAATACATATCATATAACGGAAAGATATTTGTTCTATCAGGATTATTATTAACATCAAATCCTCCTGCTAAAATATAACCCCCATCAATAGTTAATGCGACAGCTTGTGCATTATCAATACCCAAGCCACCAAATAATCTTTCCCATTCTAAATTTCCTTCCCTATCTGTTTTAATCAAGGAAGCTTGAGCATTAATATCTGTGATTTCTTTAAATCCTCCAATAATAAATCCATCATCAGGGGTTAATTCAATAGCATAGCCAATTTCATTAAAAATACCCCCATAACTTTTGGACCATAATTCTGTTCCATCATTATCTAACATCAATAAATAAACATCTCCTGCATTGGTCGTCACGCCTGTTAAAGCAAAATTCCCTTCTCTGGTTTCTACTACATCATAAGCTATATCTTGCTCAATATTACCATAGGTTTTTTCTATTAGGATTTCACCAAAGGCATTGGTTTTAATAAAATAGACGTCCGAGCTCTTACTCAAAGGGCTTAATGGATTAGGTAAGGCAGAAGATCTATTTTGTCCAACAATAACAATATTTCCCTCAGCAGTTTCAATGACGGCTTCCCCTATATCAATATCTTCCCCACCAAAGTTTTGTTCCCATAATAAATTTCCATCTGTATCTGTTCGAATTAGATAGACATTGGTACCACCATCTTCTTCTTGTTTTGTCCGACCTGTTAAAATATAGCCACCATCTTTTGCCAAAGTCAAAGAAAATCCTCTATCATTAAAGGCACCACCATAGTTTTTTGACCATAATTCTCTTCCTCTAGTATCTACCTTAATTAATAATACATCTTCTTCTCCGTTGCCAAAGCTGTTCGTTTGTCCCACAATGGCATAATTACCTGACGCATCTTGCACTATTTCAAACCCCTTATCATCTCCTACGCCACCATAAGTATTACTCCATTGTTCATTGCCTGCTTCATCTGTTTTAACCAGAACCACATCCGTACCAGTAGAACTATTAGATTCTGCAAATCCTAGAACAGCATAACCTCCATCTAAGGTTGGAATAACCGAAAAAGCTTGGTCATCGGCATTACCACCATAGGTTTGTTCCCAGCCTTGTGCTACTAATTGCTTACCAAAAGCGGTAAAAAGGGCGAGTAAAATAAATGGGCTAATAAATAGGCGTACTAATCTTTTCATGGGTAATTTATTCTGGTCAAAAATTTAAAGCCTGTTTTATCTATCTGGAAAGTCTTATTTTAGGATATGATTTTCCTTCACGATACAAATATGCAAGCAAAACAATTGAGAAACAAAGACAAAAAATAGAATTTGTTGAACAAAAAATAAGGATATTCGTATTATTAAAAAAATATAACTAAAACTAAATTAAGTTATAATATATTATAAATCAGTTTTTTAGAAAAATATTTTCAACCTACAAAATCAGCAATAATTTCCTCATTTGTTGATAAAAATATAAGAAATGCTAAAAAGCCGACTAATTCAGGTTTTAAGAACATTTACTAAAAAAGAATTAAGAGACTTTAATAAATGGGTGAATTCTCCTTTTCATAACCAAAGAGAGGATGTGATTGCTTTATATAATTATTTGCTAAGTGACAATCAGCTATTTGAAGATGGGCTTTTAGATAAAGCACTCATTTTCAATAAAATCTATCCAAATGAAGAATTTGATGATTCTAAAATGCGACAGGTAATGCATTTTTTATTTAAAGCTGTAGAGGAGTTTTTGTTTTTTCAAAAAGAATCTGAAGAAGAAATTAAAAAAAAATTATCTTTATTAAAAATTTATAAAGAACGAAAATTAGATAAATCATTTTATAAAATACAGAAAGATATTGAGAATTACTTTCAAAAAAAAATAGACCACAAAGAAGATGATTTGTTTACTAAATACCAATTTCAGAAAGAGGTAGTCGGATTTAATAGTAAAATCAAAAGATCTCAAGAACTACATTTACAAGATTTATCAGATACCTATGATGAGGCTTTCATTGTAGAAAAATTAAAACAAGCATGTTTAATTTTAGCTCATAAAAGAGTATTTAATACTAAATATGATATTGGTTTACTAACCGAAGTTATTGATTTTATAGAACAGAAAAAACTATGGACTAACCATAGAATAGGAATTCATTTTTATATTTATAAAATAATTAGTGAAAACAGAATAGAAGATTATTATGTTCTAAAAAACTATCTTGAAGAAGTAGAAAAATTTCCTGAAATCGAAATTCGAGAAGCTTATATTAATGCAATAAATTTTTGTGCTGCTCAAATTAATGGTGGCAATAAAGATTTCTTAAAAGAAGCCTTCTTTTTGTATAAAAATGGTATAGAAAAAAATATATTTATCGCAAATAATTTATTGTCAAGATGGACATTTACTAATACTGTTGGAGTTGCTCTAAAATTAAAAGAATTCAAATGGGCAGAAAATTTTATTGCTAATTACAATCAATATTTGGAGGAAAAATATAGAGAAAGTTTTCTATATTTCAATTATGCTATGTTTTATTATGAGAAAGGTAATTATACTAAAGTTTTAGAAGTGATTCAAAAATATGAATTTACAGACATGTTAGTTAATTTAAATGCAAAAATTATCCTAGTAAAAGTTTACTATGAACTAGATGAAATAAAAGTTTTAGAGTCGTTTCTTGAAAGTATGAGAGCTTATATTCAAAGGAAAAAAGTGATTGGTTATCAGAAAATTGTTTATAAAAACATGCTTAAATACACCAAAAAACTCCTAAAAGTAAACCCCTATTCCAAAGCCCAAAAGGAAAAATTAAAGCTAGAAATAGAAGCAGCCAAACCTTTAACAGAAAAGGCTTGGCTGCTTAAGCAGTTGGCGGAGTTATAAAGTTAGTTTTTAGGTTCTTTTTTAAAATAAGTAGTAATCATTTTTGATAGCTCTTTTTGATCTTTTTGTGCTAATCGGATATGTTTAAAGAATAAAAGATTTAGCTGTTTTTTAGTGTCCATTCTTTTCTTTTCTGCTAGGGCTAATTTAGTCTTTTTTGCTAAGATTGGTGTGATGCCTTCTAATATTTTAGCATAGTCTTCATCTTGCAGTAAGGGAAGCCGCTTCATTAAATTTAATAAGTTTTTAAGCTGTAAAAATATCTGCTTTTTCTCAGCTTTTGTCTGTTCTTTCTCTGCTTGCGATTTGAGTTGAGCATCAACTTGGGCCTTGACTTGTGCTTTAACTTCTTTGTCAACAGCAGTTGTAAATTCTTCGCCAAATAATATTTCTCCTAGATTAATATCAGTTGATGTCATATTAGATATTTTTTCAACATAGTTTTTGAATTCTTCCTTTTTATAGTTAAAAGCGCCAAAAATATAGGTTAGCATATTTCTAAGAAAAGCTAATTTTTGTACTTCATCTAATGTCTCGTTTACAAATATAAATATTTCCTCTGAGAATTGTTCTAATCTGGATTAATCCACCTTTTATCCATGATTTTTACAACTTGATATAAATAATACAGTCCTTTCAAAGAGCTATTCTTATTATTGTACCATAGATACAAAAACAAAAAATTTTCTTTTAATCTTGAATTTGATGTATTTTTGTAAAAAATATTAAAAATAGTTATCAAGTATTCAATATTAAGTAGTTGGTCTCAGCTGCTTAAACATATCAACTTGTTTTTGGAATCAAAGAAATCGCCGAAAAAAATGTTATTACAGATGTTACGAAAAACAACTCTTCTAATGCTTTGTGCATTAACTTTCTCTATTAGTGCCTTTGCACAAGAGGCTTGGTCACTACAAAAATGTATTGCGCATGCCAAGCAAAATAATCTAAGTTTAAGGCAATCACAAATTGCTGTTTCGCAAGCAGAACTAACGGAAAAAGGTAGCCGAATGGCGCGCATGCCTAATTTAAATGCCAATACAAGTTTTGGATTTAATTATGGAAGAGGTATTAATCCCGTAACGAATGATTTTGTTAACACTCGTTTGGGGTTTAATAATTGGGGCGTAAATGCAAATGTTACCGTCTATAATGGTGGAGTTATTAATAATACAATCAAACAAAGTCAGTATGATTTAATGGCTGCTAAAGAAGATGCCAATACGCAATTTCAAACTATTGCTTTGCAAATGTCTTCCGCTTATTTGAATATCTTATTGGCAAAAGAACAAGTAACCATTGCACAGCGGGCAATTGCCCAAACACAAGAACAATTATCTACGATTGATAAAAGAATAGAAGCAGGTACTGTACCTAGAGCAGATAGATTAGATATTTTAGCACAAATTGCTAGGAACGAACAGACGTTAATTCAAGCAGAAAATTCTGTAGAGATTAATTACTTAACCCTAAAAAATATTCTAGAGCTAGAACCAGATTATAATTTGGAAATTATCATTCCTGACCAGTTGATGGAAATACAGGAAAATGTAGAAGTAATGAATTTGGCTACTGTTTTTAACCAAGCCATGAATACCCAAGCTTCTATTAAAGCAAGTGAAGCTAGAATGAAAAGCGCAGAATTGAATGTACCAATTGCTAAAGCTGACCTCCTGCCAAGTGTATTTATTGGTGGAGGTTTGAATACTCAATATGGTAATCCTTCTTTGTTTCCAAGTGACCCTTATTTTACTCAACTAGACGATAACTTTGGACAAAATATCGGGGCGCAAATTAATATACCCATTTACAATAGGCATAGAACTAGTATCAATATAGAAAGAGCAAGGTTAGATATTATTAATGCAGAGGTACAAAACAAACAAGCAAAACAGCAATTAAAAGCTGATGTGCAAAATGCCATTGCCAATGCTAGAGCAGCAAAGCTAGAATTAGCAGCATCTGAAAGATCATTAGAAGCTGCTAAAGCCGCCTTTGATAATTCCCAAAAAAGATATGATTTAGGTGCAATTAATACTTTAGAATTAACAACTGCCAAAACTAATTTAGATACCGCAGAGCTAAATGTAGCTCGTGCCAAATACGACTATATTTTCAGATTAAAAATCATTGACTTTTATATGGGCAAAGATTTGAATTTGAATTAAGAACAATGAGTAAAGGAGAAAATGAATAAATGATTAAATATTACTTTTATTTAAAATAGAATAGCCAATATTTAGATTTTAACCCCTTATTTATTCCTCTTAACTATTTACTCAAAACTTAAGAGCTTGTTGGGAATTTATCCTTTGGGCTAAAACAAACTCCCAACAAGCTCTAAGAAAAATCCTTAAAAATAATTAAACCCGTAATGACAAAGCAGAAAAAAAAGAAAAGTAATAAACTGATTTATGGTCTTGTAGGACTAATTGCCTTATTATTGGTGGCAGCTATTTGGAAAGGGCGACAAAAGCCCAAAGGGTTGGAAGTAGAAGTAGCAAAAGTAGAGCGCCGAACTATCAAGGAAACGGTAGCAGCAAGTGGTAAAGTATTTCCAGAAGTAGAAGTCAAAATCAGTCCTGATGTTGCTGGTGAGATTGTAGAATTATACATAGAGGAAGGAGATTCCGTTAAATCAGGGCAATTATTAGCTAAAATTGATCCTGATGCGATTCGTTCGCAAGTAGAACGAGGAGAAGCAGCGGTCAATAACTCTAAGGCAATGGTAGCGGGATCACTAGCGGATATTGAGCGCAATAAAGCGGGCTTAGTCCAAGCTAGAGCGCAATTAGAAGCTACGGAAGCACAATTAGAAAATCAAAAATCAGTACATGAAAGAAATGTTGGACTTTCTAAAGAAGGGGTTATTTCAGAGCAAGACTTTGAAATGTCTTTGTCAAATTTACAGCAATTAGAAGCCAATGTCCGTTCTTTAAAGGCTAGTCTAGAATCTGCAAAAGCTAATCTAAATGCGGCAGAACAATCTGCTAAAGCAGCTTCTTTTTCTGTTAAAAGTAATGAAGCAACCTTAAGGGAATTACGAACGAATCTAAAAAGAACCTCTTTATTTGCGCCAATGAACGGTGTTGTTTCTTTGCTGTCTGTAGAAAAGGGAGAGCGAGTTGTTGGAAGCAATATGATGGCAGGAACAGAAATGATGCGGGTAGCGAATATGTCTGCGATGGAAGTACAGGTAGATGTAAGTGAAAGTGATATTCCTAAAGTTGCCTTGGGGAATACGGTTGATGTAGAAGTGGATGCTTATTTGGATCGTAAATTTCAAGGAAAAGTAACAGAAATAGCCAATTCTGCCACTTCTGCAACGGGTGCTGCGGTTTCTTTAAATTCTGACCAAGTCACGAATTTCATTGTAAAAATTAGTTTAGATCCAAGTTCTTATTCGGACTTGATTTCTGCGAATAATCGGTATCCTTTCCGACCGGGAATGTCTGCTTCTGTTGAAATTAATACGACAACCGCAAAAGAGGTATGGAGTGTGCCGATTCAATCTGTTACCACCAGAGAAGAAGAAAAAAAGGATGATTCTTCTAGCGATGATTTAATTAAAGAAGTCATTTTTGCAACGGTAGATGGAGCGGATACTGTCAAAATGATAGCTGTTAAAACGGGTATTCAGGATGACACTTATATTGAAGTTACCTCTGGAATAGAAGGCTCAGAAGAAATTGTGGTTGGCCCTTATTCCGCTATTTCTAAAAAATTAGAAAGTGGTAAAGCTATTTCTAAAAAAGAAGGGAAGGATAAGAAGGAGTTAGCCACAGTAGAGTAATCTGTAGCTTAATAGATCGATTGAGAACTGTTAGGCTTCAAGTCTGAGTAGTCACATCTAGGCTACTCAGACTTGAAGCCTAAAGTATGATCCTATTTTATATTTTATATCCACTCTAATTCCGTCTGCGTTTTCTCATGTATCACTTCCCCTGTATGTTTGGTTGCTTTTGGCTCAATAAGCATTAATTGCACTTCTTCTCCATCCTTTGTCCAAGGACGATGTTCGACTCCTTTAGGCACAACTAGTATTTCTCCAGGTCCAATTATTTCCGTTCTGCCGTCTCTAAAATCAATATAAAGTGTTCCTTTAAAAACGATGAATAGTTCATCTTCGTTTTCATGATCATGCCAAACAAATTCGCCTTGTACTTTAGCCAATTTGATATGTTGTTCATTTAACTCCCCAATGATTTTTGGGGTCCATTTTTCATTAAATAGCGCAAACTTTTCTTTTACATTTATCTTTTCCATAGGTCAATTTTTAGAATAATAACTAAAATTACTGTCCAAATCACCCCAAAAATAAGCCCAATTACCCCAAACGACTAATTTTTTAAGGATTTAAGGGGCTTTGACTAATATATTTGTGAGGCATTAAATTTTGTAGTAAGAATATGAAAACTAAAACAATACATCTATTTTTTTTAATACTAACTGGCTTTATAATAGGTTGGCGAGAATGGACAAGTACCACAACACTTGTAAAGGAAGATATAGCAGTAAGTAATTGGCATCAGCAAGAAGTTGGTTCTACAGCCGAAGCATCAACCGTATTACTACTTTTTCTTTTAGGGGCGATTTCGATTTTTGTGATGAATGGTTGGTGGCAAGCCTCCCCCAAATTGAGTTCTCCAAATTCTGTATAGGGGAAGTTCGGGCATCATGCCCGAAACTTCCATTTTTAAAAAAAATAGCGAAAGAATCACCTAGATTCTTTCGCTATTTTTTTATACCCCTCATTCTTACTTATTTTCAAAATAAATCGACATGTTGTTTATCCTAGCAGAATTACTCTTCATTAAGAAGATACCGTCATTTGTAACTTTACTTATTTCCTTCTAGATAAATCCGTTCAAAAAATATTTCTTTTCCAAAATTTAAATAGCTATTTTAGCACCTAAACTAAGTTTAAACAAATAATAAATTGGTAAAAACATCGTAACTTTACGATAATAAAGAGATAAAAAACGTACTAATGCCGTTTTATGGGAATGATCGTAATACTAGTAGACCAGTAGCTTTTTTTACCTTAAGCGCTCTCAAATGGTCTAATAGTGCCGACATTCCCTTTTTATTTTTTCTATTTTAAAGCTTTTATTCGTTCTTTCACTAATATTCTAACCATTCCTAATTGTTCCGATATTGACAAATTAGTATTATCAATCACTACCGCATCAACTGCTTGCTTAAGTGGGCTATCCGCACGATTAGAGTCAATATGGTCTCTTTCTAAAAGATTCGCTTTTATTACTTCAAAATTAACTACTTGCCCTTTTTTAGTCAATTCATCATATCTACGCTGAGTTCTAATTTCGGGAGAAGCGGTTAAAAATAGCTTAAGTGCCGCCTTCGGAAAAACGACGGTACCAATATCTCTTCCATCTAAAATTACTCCTTTTTTTTCTCCCATCTTTTGTTGTTGAGCAACCATCGCTCTTCTAACAGCAGAAATAGCAGCAACAGGGCTTACGTATTGAGAAACATACATTTTACGTATTTCGTCTTCAATGTCTTCTCCATTTAGTATGGTTCGATTCTTCCCTTTTATATTAACGAAATCAATGTTTATTTTTGATAAGGCATCTAATACCGCGGGCTCTTCTTTAATAGCTATATCATTTTGTATAAAATATAGTGTCACCGCCCGATACATTGCCCCTGTATCAATATAAGCATAGCCTAGTTTTTTACTTAAATCTTTGGCAAGTGTACTTTTTCCACAGGCAGAATAGCCATCTATAGCGATAATTATTTTGGGCGTTGATTCTTTTTTAGGCATTGGGCTGGTTGTCGGTTGTCGGTTGTCGGTTGTCGGTTTCGTTTCTAATAGACAACCGACAACGGATAATTGACAACAGTTTTATAATCTCTGTAAGATAAAGTTCCACAATTTTTCGTAAGGAATAACTTCCAACTCGGTGATTTGACCTCGATAGGCAAAAGGTGTTTCCACTAAGCGGTCATAATATTTATCTACATTTGATAAGTTGTCCACCTTATAATCCGCTTTATCTAACTGCTGTAATAAACGGATGAATTGAATGAGTCGAAAATAAACTTCCTTTTTTAATTGTCGATTGGCATAACTCTTCAATCTTTCTACTCGTTCCCGAATCGCATTATATCCTTTCTTTTCAATTAAAAATAAAATTTGCGCTACTACTAATAATACGGTAAAGATTCGTTGATCTTTTGGGTATAAAAGCGGGTCATTTAAGAAACGAGAAGAGCGAAACGTTTTCTTTCGTTGTGCTTGTAAAATTGGGTTATTCTCGCTGTTGCTTTCTATAATATAATTCAAATAAATATTATAAATATTCCACTTCTCTTTATCATTTCCCGTTATCTTCTTGAACTTGGTATTACTCGTAGCTCGATTATAAATGGCTAATGCATTAATAAAATTATCGGTATGAATACTCAATAATAAATAATACTCCATGAATAAAAACCAAGTATCACTACCCGCAGGAAATGATTTCAAACATTTTTCTGCATTATTCTTTCCATTTTTGTAATCTCTAAGATGTAGATAAGCCGACATTTTTTTCAACTGAAAAGTAGCCAGTTTCTCACTCTGATAATACAACGGATTCTTTTCAATGTACTCTTCTGCTTTGGAACACACTTCTAACATCGCCTCGTAGTCATGTAACATTTCGTAGCGAAATGCCCAAACTAAATACATATTATAAATCACAATTGGCGAATCATAAATCTCAGAAAGCCCTACTAAGGCATCGCAATACGTATCAATACGTTCTCTTAAATCTTGATTTTTTGATGGCGGTTTATAATAATTCATAATCACCCGCTGATACAATTCTTCTGAACGGATTTCCGCATCCAATACATTTTCATATTGTTTGATATGCTGGTCATATTCTTCATATCCTTTTTCATCGCCAACATCCGCTGAATACCTTCGTAAAATACGGCAACAATTGACAATCACATCCGCAAATTTAAATTTCAAGGCAGTTGTTAAAATCTGCCTAGCCAAAGCCGCAGAAGTATGACTTGCATTATTGGATTGCAAAATTTTAACTAAGGTCCAGTCTTTATTGCAAGAAAAATAAGCTCGCTCATAATTAGAGGTAGCAGGTAGATTGACATCTAAGAAGAAAAGCGTATTTAATAAACGTTTTCGGAAGCGAGATTTTAATTGGCGATATTTATCATCTGTTGGACTACAGCCATACAGGAAAGTAGAAGCATCTCTATCATTCTTAAATTTATTGGCTAAAAGAGCATCATAAAAATCGTTGAATTTACTATTTTTATGTTTCAAAGAATGGTCATCAAAGATTTCTATTTTTCTTACCTTTTTTTTGGTAACAATTCGGGCTATTTCTATTAAATTTTTCATAATCGACTATCGTACACCTCTATTTTATGGGGTTAATTAAAATAAAACTATCTAAACTTAGAGCTTGTTGGGGATTTATTAATTGGTCTG
>CAZXYA010000015.1:0-1075 GCA_964644655.1 uncultured Saprospiraceae bacterium
GATTAAATGAACAAAAAACGAAAAGTATTTCAGAAAAGCTAAAAGAGGTGACCACTCGTAATCCAGCTATAACAAAAAAAGCAATTGAACAGCTCAAAGAAGATACTGGACTAAAAAGAACAATAGCACAGAAAGAGGCAGCAATAAAACGTAAACTAGGGTTAGAGGATTTTCGCAAAGACAGGACGTTGAGAGATGCAGTTGTTAATAAAATCATCTCTTTAGATAAAGCGCCTTTTGCTCCTATCCTGGAGGAGTTTGAAGAAAAGAAGAAAGCTTTAGCTAAAAAGTATAGTTAATCTTCAATTGCATTTTAGCGTAATTAAGTAATTGCGCAACAAGTTAGCCTTACGCAACGGTATATTCATTGAGAGATGCGAGAAACCTTTCTGTAAATAAATATAGCTTATTGCCTTCTTTTGTTTTCTTAGAGAAAGGGAATAAGGTAGAGCGATACTCTGTTTCATAAAGACGATGCTTAGAAATATACTGCGAGAATACATTATACTTATTCTCAACCGTTGGAAGAATTTGGCTCTCTAAAATATTTTGCCCAAGAATTCTATTGAAGAGTATCTGACAATCCTTAAAATTTTTAGAGACAGGTTTAATTTTTTGGTAAATAGTATCATGTAATGCTTTCGCCGTATCTAATGAAAATTCATTGTCACTTGTAGGAATTAGAATATGGTTTATTTCTAAAAGAAATTTATGCAGGTGTTGAGATTGTAACCTATCATTGGCATCTACAAAAATGAAATCATAACATTCTTGACTCTTTAGTTCTAAGATAGCCTCAGGGATGTTATTTATACCCGTGCTAATTATACAATAAGGTAGTCTATTGGAGTATAGCTCATTAAAAGCTTTTAGTTTATTTTCGGATGATTTCCCACTTTCAATTTTATCCATTTCCCTTTTGCGACTCTTAAAAATACAATGCTGTGGAGCATTAGCATCAATGATGGCAACTTTCAGATTGAACTCGAAAAATAAGATGTTTGCTAAAAGTACAGAAATGGTTGACCTGCCGACTCCTCCTTTTGCATTATAAATAGAAATGACATTATTCATT
>CAZXYA010000015.1:1175-38302 GCA_964644655.1 uncultured Saprospiraceae bacterium
GGTTGACCTGCCGACTCCTCCTTTTGCATTATAAATAGAAATGACATTATTCATTGTTGTTGTGTAGTTTTAAATTGTATGTAATATTTATAGGGTATTAATATTGGTTACATAATATTTAGGGTTATATAAATTATGAATTTGTGTTATTATAACAACAATATTTCACAATATTGCAAGATTGTAAAAAAGTACACTTTTGCAAAAAACAAATCTTGTCATTTAACCAAATGATTGACCTAATCAAATCTTGATATAGATTTTTCTAATGTTGCAGCCTTATAGAAAATAGCAATCCTGTTTTGATAAAATCTAGTGTATTGTCTTATTGATTTTTACAGCATTTAAAACTTGTGAAATTACAAGCAAAAATGAGTTTTAAAATATTTTGGTCAACGAAATTGTCCATAATTAATTGGTTGGTAAAAATTGAAATGAGGCGATAATAAAGCTCATACAGGATGAATTATGTGTCATTTAGTATAGTTGTGAGTTTTTTCAATTTTAGGGGCTTAAAACGCTTTAAAATCGAAATTTTTAAAAGAAAGAGCATTTTTGCTCAATTTTAGTAAATTATTTTGACCTTTTCAATTGTAATATTATCAGGAAATTATCTTGTCAAATTGAGTATTATCATTTTATAAAATGACAATTTTGTAAGAACGAGAAAGCTATTCTCCCCAATAAATGCGAAAAAAATAGTTATGATGAATAAGCTTTTTGCTTTAGGTGAAAATGCTTAACTTAGTGGGGCATGCCGAGGCGTGTACGTGCAACTTACCGCAGGTAAGAGCAAGCAATGATTTTGCCTTACAATTTGAGAGAATCGTTGCACTCCTCCCTCAACTTATAAGTCAAAATCGATGCTTGCCCTTTGGGTAAAAAATCGAAGATATTTTTACCCAAAGGGATTTACTCCCTGCGGTCGCCATAAATTTTTGTTCCAAAAATTAAATATCGGGAAACATCGTTTCCCTAGTTACTAACATTAAAAATATAGAAATGAGTTACACTAGAACAGACTCCAACCGTCGTACGGTTAAGATAAATTTGCGTCTAACGCCAGTAGAACATCAAAAGATGTTAGCCGCTTTTAATCAATCAGGTCATAAGAGACAGAGTAATTTTATGCGAGAAAAGTTACTAGGAGAGGGTAGGGTAGTGGATAAGAAACAGCATTATGAGGCGGTAATGGCAGTAGGTAAATTTAGCAATATTCTAAACAAGGTAGGCGTAAACTTTAATCAGCTGGTGTATGCTGTGCATAAATATAAGGTAATAAAGTTCACAGAACGGGATAATAGAATCATGGTTGCCTTGGAATATATTCTAAAGAAAGTCGAAGAGCAGCTAAATAAAATAGAATTATAGCAATGGAGTTCACAAGAAAAAACTAATTTATGGTAGCAAAAATATCAAAAGCGGGGAGTAATTTTTATGGGGCAGCTCGTTACAATCAGCAAAAAATAGACAAAGGGGAGGGTAGAGTAATCGGAAAAAATATGATAGCGAATACCGCCCCCAAGCAAATAGATAGGAATTTGAAAATGCTATCAAGTTATGGAAATGTAAAGAATCCGGTATTTCATGCCTCTCTAAGTTTTTCGCCGAATGACAAGCTCAAACTAACAGATGGTTTGATGCGAAAGATAGGCGATGAATATATGGATAAAATGGGCTATGGAAAACAGCCGTATGTAATATATCGGCATACAGATACAGCGCATCCACATATACATATATTAAGTACGAAGGTAGATATCGAGACGCAAATGCGGATAAAGGATAGTTTTAATTATTATCAGTCGGTGGAGGTTACCATGAAATTAGAGGAGAAATATAATTTAACGGCAGCCTTAAAACAAACGAAGTTACATAAAGCGATAAGAGATGCGGTACAAGCTGCGATAAATAAAGGGCCAATTAATTATAAGCAATTGAACCAGGCATTAAAGCGAGTGGGGTCACCCCATCAAGTACGAACCGCAGGGAAAGGAATTGTATATTATAAGGTGGATGAAGTGGGCAAAAGAAATAGTAAAACGTGGAAAGGCTCAGATTTTAAACAAGTAAGAATTGATAAAAAGGGATTAGGCGAGGCTTTTCGGATGAATAAATATTATCGAGGATATGTAAAAGATTCGGTAGATTCGGTATTGAAATCTGATAAAAAACTATCCTTGACCCAATTTGAGCAGGGATTAATCAAACATGGAATAAGCCCCAAATATGCTACAAATTCGGGAGGGGTGTACGGAGTAACGTTTAATTATCAAGAAAAGGAACTGAAAGCTTCAGATGTAGATAAGGGACTATCTTGGAATAATTTAAAAGAGAAACTGGATATACCTTCCTACATTCATGAACGGGAACAATTTAAGGATTCCATTAGTAAGGGACATTTCATCAATACTAAATTCAATGGAAAAAATATGATATATAATACACCCAATAAAGTGGTAGAGGCAACTTTAAACAATATGAATAGTTGGCATGCTCGTAAATTAAGAGATTTGCATAATGAGTATTCGGAGCGAATAAGGCATCCAACAGGTAATATAAATGAAAAGCAGTTGATTAATAATAAGGCAGGGCAGAGGATAGGGGACTACTTAAAAGAGCGACATGAAATAAATCTTTCTAAGAATCAGAGGCAGTATCGGATAGGGTGGTAATCTATTTAGTTTTTGCATGAACAAAGGAGAAGGTCACTCTAACTTAATAGCTCTACGAGTAATAGCATTGATAGAATGTAAATATTTTTTAAAAAGCTTAGGTTGTTCTTTTTTGTGGATTTCAAGAACAGGACCATTTCTTCGTTCAACACCATATATATAGTGAGTGACAAACATTTTATCACCAGATACTAAAGCGTGGTATTGGGGTGTACTATCATACTGGAAAAGTTCCATCTTACCCTTATAATTTTTGCTATTAAATTCTTGTATAGTTCTCTTTAAATTTTCAATTATAGAAGGCATCTTTTTATAGGCTTCTATTTCAGAAGGAATTTCTTTAGCCCTATCTTTAAAATATAATTCGGCAAATGTACCAGAAGGGTTTAAAAGGTAGCAATGTAAATGTATTCCATTTGCAAGTAATTTTTCGATATGGTCTTTAAATTTATCGTCTCGTCTAGTAATAAAATAGCTGCTAAAATTTCGTAATCGTAAGCCCAATTCTATTATAATATCCCCAGATTGAGCATTTTGCATTAATAGAATTTTATCTTCTTCATCTCTTCTCCCTCCTATATGGTAGAATATACCACCAGGTAAGTTTGTTTTTTTAGGAATGATTTTAATAGGAGGTATAGGTGAGTTCTTTGCTGTACCTTCTTGAATAATAAATTGTTCTCGCTCTTTATCATAAACCATATTTAGCCTATGCATAATGAGTAGTTGTAAACCTGTTGCAATTTTTTTTAGCATTGGCTTACCTACTATTATGCCTTTTGACTTACGTTTGTCATAGTGAATAACATTATTTAGAGATGCTTTAGCAATACCATATCCTAAATCTTCTAAATTCTCTACAATCTGTTTTTGGTTAAATAGAGTTTCTTCATGTTTCTGAAGAAGCTGAATTCCCTCCTGACTAATTTTAAGATTTTCTTTACTCATGATATTTTCAAATAACGATTTAATTACAATTTAAAAGGATGAAGTGTTTTTAATTTTCACAGGTGAATTCTTGATAAATCACAATGAATTTTCATGAATACAATGAATTGCTATAAATTCATTTAAACTTCTATAAATCAATTGATTATGTTGATTATAACTCTTTCATGCCCCTATCTTTGTCTTGTGATTTAAAGGATAATATTTTTTCCTTACTATCGCAACTCTTCGAAGAGTACACTAAGTTACTTTAAAATCTAACAGAAAATTGCGCTAAGCAATATGGAAATCTAAAGGGTATTACACTTAATGGACTAGCCATCTTTGTCTCCATTTTGAAGTGGATTTAGTGGTTCCGATGCATCGGAAATTTTAATCCGATTTTTTCTTAACCATTAAATGTGTACGACATGAGTATCAATTCTTTAATCGATTTAATTAACTATATCATTGGTGTTTTAGACATTATTGATTTCTAAGTTTATCCTCTAGGAAGAGTTGCATCATCGATTGATGGTGCAACTTTAAAACCTCTTTGTTTGTATTTGTTTCAATAACCAGGATTTACAAAAAAGAAATTCTAATTTTTCAACTTCTTCAATAAATTTTTTAACATTGGTATTAGGGTTCATTAACTTTTCTGCATATTTTAAAGTATTTAAGGCACTTTGTTTATTAGATGCTCCTAAATAATTTGTTCTGTAAAAAGAATTATAGGAAGCTTCGATAAAATTTCCAAATGCTTCCCAATCTCTCTTCTCACCTAATGCTCTTAATAAAATTAATCTAGCCTGAAGATTAATAATTCTATGGTTTATTTTCTGAGGGTTTACTTTTTCAATTATTGCATCGAAGTCTTTATTCATCCAATCAATGGATGCTTGGGAAACAGTAAGTGTTTCTTCACGATACCTTAACTTTAAGGTATGAGCATATTCATGAATTATTTTTTGTGCTAATTCAATATTTTCAGTACCACAACATATATGAATTAAATTATTGAAAATAATTGACGGTATATATCCTTCTTCTATAAATAGTTTACTCTCCAAACCGAAAGTTACCCAATCCTTTGCCTCTTTAATATACTCCTTATTCCCTTTTTTTATTTCACTAGCAATATAATTCATTAAAAAACCATACAAAAGTGGTTGGTCTTCTTTCTTTTCATGTACATAATTATCTCTAAGTAAATCTTTAAATTTTCTATATTTATTGTCATCTGAAATTTCAATTAACTCTAAAAGAGTAAGATAAATTTGGATAAGTTTATTATTGTTATATATGTTCCTTTGTTTTGCTAAATCTTGGATTTGGGATAAAAATGTAATTTCGATTTTTTTACCAGGGACTACTCGTTCTCGAAATTTTTGCTCACATGCTAATTTCAATACACTAGTGATATAGGTACCATTTAAATTTTCAAAGACAGGTAACATAATATCATTTTTGATACTCTTATTATCATTAGATAAGGAAAAATAGTTAATGTAACTAAGCTCAAATAGGCTTAAATAAGACCACATGTTCTTATTTTCTTTATCCAACTTTTTTTCTAAAGCTTGCAATTTCTTTTCAAAGAAATCATCGAGCTCTCTTTTTTTTAAGATATTCAGTAGTACTTTTTCTTTTTGAAAAGAATATTTTTTTGTTTTGAACTCTTGCCAAATTAAGAACTCTTCTAAAAAATTATAAAGCTTTGGAAGTATGTTACTTGTTAAATTCTCTTTAGTAATATTTTCTAATTCAAAGCAATTCTTTAATGCGGTACTAATGTCTAAATGACTGCTCCCTAAATTATTTTTGTACTTATAAATGTATTTAAATACAAATAAATCTCTATTTCTTTTACTATAAAAGGATAAAAGATATTTCTCAAAGTCATTGAATTCCTTTTTAGATAAGGTATTTAATAGTGTTATAAATTTGGTTTGACGCATGGTAATATAAGATAGAGGTATAGTTTAAAAGACTTATTCTATTATTTATTAAAGATTATTAGGTAGGATGATTTCTTAAATATAGCATTAAAGGTAGAAAAAAAGTGGGTGATAAAAAATCCTGTACTATAAGAATACTGAATGTTATTTCAGCAAACAACTACAAAGAGAGTTCATTTTAGCTGAATTCAATATTTTAATAAAAAGGACAAATGTACTTTATGTAACTACAGTAAAAAGCTGATATACAGATAGTAAGGAGGATTTTCTATAATAAATGTGTTAATTTTTTAATACGTTTTGAAAGGAAATCAACTTAATATGTCAATGAAAACAAGAAGAATGAATTAGATATTTGTAGTGTAGGAGGGCTTCATTAAAAAAGTTTTTTACTATTCATGCAAACATACTTCATTAAAATTAATCACTAAAAGATATGCCCGTATATCAAAAAAAGCTAATGGATAATTTTTTTTCAATTATTCATTCTGACTTTGATGCTTATTGTGAAAGGCATCAAATTAGAGAAAAAAACAATGATACTTTTTTGACTTTTCTATATGACTTAAACTTACTAAATGAAAATATGGTTCGCAAATACACAATTTTGGAAGAGTATCAGAAAATGAATACTCTTCCAAGTTTTCAGAAAACAAAGGCTGTTAGATTATTAGCGGATAGATTCCAATTAACAGATAGAACTGTTTGGAACATGTTAAGTTCGAATGCTTCTTTTAAATAATGCCTTGCTTTTAAGCAATTCTTGTTTGGAGTAAGCTAAATAAAGAAATTTCTCAAATGGACAATAAGAATTATTTATTAGCAATAGCAATTGATGACTATGAGCATTATGGAAATTTGAATAATGCAAAGAAAGATGTACAAGAAGTAATAGATATTCTGACAACACTTTATCAATTTGAGAAAAATGATATTCATACTCTTTTTGATAAAGAAGCTACGGAAGATGGGATAGATGAGAAATTTTTAGAATTGATTGATTTAGTAACTGAAGATGATAATATCATTATTTTTTATTCTGGACATGGCTATTATAGAGAAAATGTTAATGAAGGTTATTGGATTCCAGTTGATGGAAGGAAAGATAAAATTTCGGACTTTATTGGTAATGCAGCATTAATAAAATATTTGCAAAATATTAAGGCGCATCATATTTTAATGATTATTGATTCTTGTTTTTCGGGAACACTAGTAGAACAGTTAAGGGGTGATTCTAATTCTGAAAAATTTCCTTCAAGAAGAGTTTTTGCTTCAGGTAGAGAAGAGGTAATCGATGGGGCAATAGGGGAAAATAGTCCTTTTGCGAAAGGAATGATTGATTTTCTTAAAGCAAATGTTAATCAAGCTGCTAGTACAACTTCTATGATTGATTCGGTAAGACAATATGTAGAAAACTATACCGATGGTGAACAAAATCCAATTGAAGGCAGATTGAGAAATTCAAAAGATAATAGGGGCGAGTTTTTTTTTAAGCGGAAATTAACAGAAAATGATTTTTGGATTAAGGCTTTAGATAAGGATGATTTAGAAGCTTATCAGGAATATTTAACAATTTATCCTAATGGTAATTATTCTGGAGAGGCAAATCATAGGTTTAAAGTCCATTTTTATAGAAGAAAATGGAACGAAACTTTGCGTAATGATACTCTTGATGATTATCTCGATTATATCACACTTTATCCTGAAAGCGAATATATAGAACAAGCGAGAGCGAAAAAAGAAATAAAGGAAAAAGCAGTTGAAGAGCAGAGGAAAATAGAATTAGAACGGAAAGAGAGACTTAAAACACTTGCTGCAAAAGAAAAAGAAATTGAACGATGTCGTAAAGAATATAAAAGATTAGCACGGGAAAGTTATGAGGATATTTTGAATGGAGAATATCGACCTGCTAGAAGAAAACTTCGAGAATGTGAAGAGTTATTCTATGAAAATAAAGAAGGTTTTATTCCTTCAATTAGAGAGATTCAACAAAAAATAAAACTATGTAGTGATAAACTAAATTTCTTTGAATTTAAAGAAGATGGGGAATTAGCCTTTGGTATTAGAGATTATATATCAGCTGAAAGGTTATTTAATGAAGCACTTGTAATTGAACCAAGTAATGAAAATCTTATCAAGTTAAGAGACGCCGCTATTCAATTGAATAATGTGGATACTAAAATAGATGTAAAAATAGGAAGTGGAAAGAGAGAAACGTCCAGAAATACAAAAGGAAATAGAAGTATAGTAATTGGTAAAGCAAAGAGGCTCAATAAGAAAAAGCAAATAATTGTCAAGAAGAAACCTGTACCAATTAGGAATTCATCAAGACCGATAAAATTTAATCGAAAACAATCTACGAGCGACAAAAAGCCAAATGAAAAAGACCTCACTTTCTTATGGATTGGATTATTGATTTTGGGTTACTTCCTGTTAGTTAAGATATTGGGTATATTCTAGATTATAACTCTAATAGATATAAAATGATACGTAAATTTTCAGAAGATGAACTAGTTAGATTGAAACACCCTACGGAAGATTACAGTTTTCAACTTGCATTAGCAGTTTGTATTCCTGTTGCACTAGTCATATTCTTTACAACGTTTCTTTCTGATAGCATATTTCTAATTCTTTTAGTTTTAATAATTGGAGCAATTTGGTTAGTACATGCGATGGCAAAGGCTTATTTGGTTGGTAACTCAATTAGAGTTTCCAAAAAGAATTTTCCAGAAATACATAAAATTATTGATGAGGTAAAATACACCTTAGATTATGACAAAGAAATTCAAGTATTCGTAATTGATGAAGGAAATGTAAATGCTTTTTTAGCAAAGTTTTTTAAAATTAAATATATAATTCTCAATTCTGAGTTAGTAGAAGATATGCTGAATGAAAAAACAATTTTTCAACTTAAGTGGATAATTGCTCGATTTGTAGGAGCGTTAAAAATGAAACATCTTCGTCTAGATATTTTTAGAGTAGTTCTTGAAGGCATTGAAAAACTAAAAGTATTTAACTTACTAATTTACCCTTACGAAAGAGCAGTTCAATTAACAGGAGATAATATAGGATTATTAGTAAGTAACAATTTATCAGAGTCTATTCATACGTTTGATAAATTTTTAGTAGGAAATACTTTAGCCGAAAGAGTAAATCTCTCTGGAGTATTAGAACAAGGTAGAGAAACTAATAGAAGCATAATTGCTTCAATGGTTCGTTTATTTTCAGCCCATCCTCATGTTATTGATAGGTACTTAAATTTATTAGCAATTGGAAAGCAATGTTTTCCTCGGCAGTATGCGGCTTATATATCTGAATTAGGAATGGGAGATAGGATAGAAATGAAATTTACTTTACCTGATTGTTATAAAAACATAGAAGCAATCCAAAACCTTGAACTGAACCCACGAGTTAGGCCTCCATTACAAATTAGTAAAAGAAATACAGAGATTCAAAAGAAAATAAAGATAAGTAGAAAAGGTAAGTATTAAATCTAAATGACAAGAAAGTAGTAGTTGAATAACAATTTAATTTCTTAAAACACTTTAGCAATATGAACAAAAATGGCACTACAAAATCTATAACAGTTGATGTTAAATCTTCTGATTGGGATAGTACATTTCAATTGATGTCTTGGTGGAAAAAAGAAGTGGTGAGAGAGGCAAAAGTAATGATAGTTGGTGCAGGAGCATTAGGAAATGAAGTGATAAAGAATCTTACTTTACTTAATGTAGGATATATCTTCATTGTGGATTTTGACATTATTGAATATTCTAATCTTTCACGGTCTATACTTTTTAGAGAATCTGATTGTAATCGAAAAAAATGTGAAGTAGCGGCTGAGAGAATAAAAGAAATAAATCCCAATATACAAGTTCAGACTTTAGATGGAGATATATCTGCTGATGTTGGGCTAGGAATTTTCCGACGTATGGATGTTATTATTGGATGTTTAGATAATAGACTAGCTAGGTTATTTTTAAATAGAGCTTGCCATAAAGTTAATAAAACATGGATAGATGGTGGTATTCAAAATTTAGCTGGTCAGATTCAAGTTTTTAAACCAGGCAAAACCTGTTATGAGTGTACGCTTACCAAGAATGATAAAAAATTTATTGAAGCTCGTTTAAGTTGTCCTGATATTGCTCAGTTTAATGCTTCTTATGGAAGAATAGCGACAACACCAATAAGTTCTTCAATTATTGGTGCTATTCAAGCACAAGAAGCCTTGAAAGTAATTAATGAAGATGAGGAGTTACAGATGACAGAAGACTACCTTTATTACGAAGGTAGAACTAATACCGTCTTGCAAAGACAATATCCTAGATTAAAGGAAAACTGTCAGAGTCATTTTCACTATAACCCAATAATAGAAGCCCCTTTGAGTAATCAAATGAGAGTAAAGGAAGTCCTTACTTGGTTATCTAAATATTTTGAAGATGAAGACCCACATATACTATTAGATAATGAATTAGTATTGGAGGTAATCACTAAGCAGAGTGAAATTACTTCAGAAGTAATTATTTCAAAGCCACACTTAAAAGGACAATTAATAAAGCAATATCAGAAAATACCAGGAGAAGAGTTAGTATTAAATAAAAGAGAAAAAGCGCTGAGTAAGTCTTTTTTTCATCAAGATATTACACTTGAAGCTTGTGGGATACCAGCATTACATATTTTCCAAGTATTAACAGAAGAGGAAACTTTTTATGTGGAACTTTCAAAAGATGAAGATTTCTTAAAGTTTAAAACTAATTTTTAATCATTTACATAGTCAACTAAATTTTAAAAAATGTCAACTATTAAAGTTATAGTAAGGGTAGTATCTACAAATGAGGATATTGATGTGGACTTACCTTTAGATGCTACAGCATCAGATATTATTGAATCATTGATTTCAGGTGGCGTTGCTCCAGAATTTGATAATTCTAATAATCCGATTACTTATCATCTTACGCCCAAAACCAATAGAAGTATTGTTTTGGAAGAAGAGCAAACTCTTGCTGAAGCCAATATTCAAGCAGGAGATGTGATTTTGTTAACTCCCGTTTTTGTGGCGGGTAATTAATAAATTCTAAAAACATTAGCTATGGCAGTAAAATATAAAAAATTTAATAATCCTAGAGACAATCGTTTGGCGAAAGAACATGAGTTATTAGATGATTTTTGTGAGCAGAGTAAAATTGTTTCTTATGAAGGTAAGAGACGGAGAGGTGGTTTGCCGCCAGATAAATATTTATTCCATTATAACTTAAAATCAGTAGTTGGAATTGATGCTAACCAAAATCCAATTTATGGTAATAAGCATACGGCTGAAATCGAAATATCTCCGCAATTCCCATTAGGTGGACAACCCTCTTGTAAGATGATAACCCCAGCTTGGCATCCTAATATAAAATTTGACGGAGCATTTGCAGGAAAGATTTGCATCAATGCAGAAGCTTTGGGGTCTTGGCACACCATGGATATGCTTGCTGAACGCATTGGAGAAATGCTCCAGTTTAAGAATTATCATGCTGTCAATGAACCACCTTACCCTGAAGATGCAAAAGCATCCCAATGGATGAGAGAATATGCCGAACCTCGTAATATTATTAATAAAGCGAAGAAGATTTATACAGATAATAGACCTTTAATTGAACCTTCAGAAGAATGGATACAAACGAGAAAAAAGAAGATAAAAATAACCATTTTAGGTGTTCGTCGAAGTGCTAATTTAACTGCTTTTGAATCTCAACAAATAATTAAGTCTGCACAACCAAAGAGAAAGCAAATTTCTGTTAAAAAAAGATAGTAATGAAAGTGTTTTTTCAAATATTTCTTTTTTGCATCCTTTTAGGAAATGTCAATGACCTTATTGCTCAGCAGTCTAGAAAGGTAGATTTTTATTATACATATAATAGACAAGTATATAAGGGGAGTGTAAAATTGACCTTTAAGTTTTATCATAATGATATATATACTTCTTACCCAGAGATTGTTAAATATGATGAATATGCCCCTAAAGATATTCAACTTAAATTGGCCATTTCTGATTTGGAGTGGGGAAGAAAATCACATAGTGACCAATTAAAACTGGCATTTGGAGAAGATATGAATGTACCTTTAGAAGGAATAAGAAAAACTTCCTTTACAAATGTGTATGTTAGAAACTCTAGCAGTACTAGAAATTTGTCTTATAAATTTTCTTCTTTAAATAAACTAGTTTCTTCAGGAATAGCATTAGGATTTGTAGTATTAAGAGATAATGCAACTTATGCTGATGTAATGAAGAGCGATTTTTCCGACGGTAAGGTATTGGGATTTAATTTCAGTATTCAAACATTAACTATTGTTCCTAAAAACTATATTGTTACTGAAGAAGGGGAAATTGAGGCAGTTTGGTTTCTATCCTTGTTACTTGCAGAGGATTTAAACAAGGGCATGACAGAACTTTCTTATGATATGGCATTCCTACTACGTAATGAAGAATATCTTTCTTTTGAAGAGAAGTTTAAATCCACTAAGTCGAAATCTTCCAGTAGTTTTTTTAATGAAAGCCCTAGTAAAAAGAAGAAAGAAACAGTTATAGATTATGATTTTAATGCCTTTCAAAAAGCAAGTAAAGGTAACTCAATTTCTTCCTATAAAACTTATTTGGGTAAATACCCTAATGGAAAATATGCCAATAATGCGAATGGTAGAATTGTAGATTTAACCCCTTTTAAAATTAAAATCGATACGTTAGAAGAAGGTGTATTTAAAGTTCATGAAATTCGGTTTCTTGAAGGTGTTGGAAGGAAAAAACCTTTGACCATTATTTCCGATAATGATGATTGGGCAATTAAAGAAGAATGGGAAGGGACAAAGAAATTAATAGTTAAAGTACCACCAGAAAGAAAAACGGAAGTTTCTTTAAATTTAGGTAAAAAGAGTAAGAAAATAGAGTTGATAAATAATACTGAAATAGAGGAAGAAATACACCCAAAAAATAAGATAGACTCGTTTTTAACTCCTTCTAATATTGAAAATGGAAGAGTTGCAGATAATACTGGAGAATCAGAGAGCAGAGTGAATAAAAATTTATTAGGAATATTATTAGCAATTCCTTTTGTAGGAGCAATTGCTTTTTTATTGCGCAAGAAATATTTGACTTAATTAAAAGAAATCATGAAAAGTAAAATAATTAATAACTTTCAAATAAAAGAAATATTTTTCTTGTTTAGTGTGATAATTTTTTCATTAAACTTAAAAGCTCAAGAGGTCATTTCTTTAGGAGATTCAGGTGAGTTAGGAGAAGTGAAAATTTACTATTTGCTTGTTTCAAATAAAATAAAAGCTAATCAAATAGATAATTTGGAGGGAAATGTAGATTTGGTCGAATATCCAGATGCAAAGTTAAGAATTTTGATTACTGCATCAAACTTAAAACCTGGATACTATTTATCAATTTGTAGAACCTGTTATGATTCTGATGTATATGGTTTTTTTACAACTTCAAGACTGCCTACAAAATTAAAAAGTGGAGAGGCAAAGATAAATTATAGATTCAAAAAAGAAAATTTAAATGATAATCTAGCAAAAGCTCTTGCTTTGACTATTTATTTAAAAGACAGAAATGGTAACAAAGTAGGAGAAGAAAATGGCTATAAAAGCAAGGGGAAATCATATAAATTAATTCTTTCAGATAATTATGAAGGTAAAGGAGAGAGGAAAATTTCAAATATTCAAAATATTTTAAAATCTGGTGATTATGAAGCATTAAGGTTAATATGTGACAAAATTAGTCCTGATAAACATTTCGACGGAATTAGGATTCCAGATAATTTATTTGTTCAAATTAAAGATAAGTGCGAAGAGTTAAATGAAGAAAACGAAATTATAGATGAAGAACAACAACTTTGGGAAGATACGAAAAAAAGAATTTTTGCCAACAAAACTCTTTACAGCAAAAAACAAATTCTTGAATTATATGTGAAAAATAACTCTAGTAGTAAATTTATAGGTGAAGCTAAGGCTAAGTTAGACGGTATAAAAAATCTAATTTCAAAATCGAAAAAAGATAGAGAAATAGAGAAAGAAGAAAGGCAAAGAATGCTAGCTTTTGTAGAAAATTTTAGGATAGAAGAAATAGAAAAAATAGAAGGAAAAGACCACTTTACTATATCCTTAGCTTACACAGCAATAGGAAATGAAAAGCCAGATAACATTTCTTCTACTGAATTTCAAGTTAATCCAGCCTATAAAGGAAATGTTATAGAATTTCAAGCTCCTAAAGGTATCAAAGGAAGTGTTACTTTTGATTATAACGATATTGATTTTTCAATTATTGAATCTGAAAAGCCTGTAAATATATATGAGTTAACAACTTTTGTAGGAGGTTTATCAGCTAAATTTGAAGAACAAGAAGAAGTGATTAATATAAATGTTATTGGAGGTGCTCCTCCTTTTCAATTGCGATTTTTAAGTGGTTCAACGATAAAAAGTGTTGAAAAAATAGGACTTGAAAGGGCATATAGCCTAAATAAAAACGGTAACCTAAAGTCTGGAAAACAACTATTAGATGGAAAATACACCCTTCAGATTTTTGACAGTAGCGGCAACTCTGTAGAAAAAGCAAAATATGATAAAGAATTTATTATAGGAAGTAGTATCGGGCGTTATTTAGAAATGGCAATATTACCATCAATACTGTTACTAATAGGACTTTTGGCTTATTTCCTGTATCATAAAAGCCAAACTTCTCAAAAATTAAGTAACGAAGAAAAAATAAACATAAAAAGAAAATTGGGGGAAAATAGACAATTAGAAACTGCGAACAGCATTCCTACAAATGTAGATACTTATCAATCTGTGCAGAATAATACTCAATCTAGTAGAAATCCTAAAAGAAAGAAAAATATCGTAATAAGCAAGAGAAAGCCTGTCGGTAGTGGAATTCAATCTCCAATTACACTACCTAAAGTAGCTACCTATCCTAGATTGAAGAAAGTAGAAGATATGAACTTTCCTCCAGGTTTCTTATTAGGCAAACCTGATGAATATAAACGAGTCGAACTTTCAGATTTATGGGAAAAAACTTTTGTTTCAGATATTTATATAAAAGAAATTTTTGCTTATCGAATCAATCAATTTGTATTTAGTGAAAATAAAGAAATGTTAGACAGTAGAGGAGAAAAGATACCAGAAATAGGAGGCTGGATAATGGGGAAATATTTTAAAGATAATCTTAGGGATAAGTATGTGGTATCCTTTGAACGATTTATACAAATCCACACCCCGCTTGATAAAAGCACTACCCAATTGACTTTTGGACATAATGCTTGGCATGACTTAGAAAAAGCCAAAGATATTTATAAAGATGAAGAATTAGAATTAGTTGGTTGGTTTCATACACATCCAGGATGGGGGGTATTTCTTTCTGGTGAAGACATAAATACTCATGAAACCTATTTTACCGAACCCTTTCATATTGCTATGGAATTAGAAAGTGTAGATGAACCTCATGATGTTGGTTTCTTTAGTCGAAGGAAAGGACAAGGTCGATTAGAATTAAATAATAGAGCTAAGAGTTATTATAGATGGTCTGACTTTAAACAATGGCTAGGTAAAGCATAAAGATAAATGCAAAATAGAATAAAAATTAGCAAAAGGAAAACTTGTACTAAAGTGGATAATGATTGGGAGGAAACGGTTAGTAATTATAAGGCTATTGCCTTATCAGACTATTTTACAGATACAGTAGTAAACAAGATTTATTTTTCTCCAGAATGTTTAAAAAATATTGAGACTTGGGTTAATACTAGTATAGAGGAATTTCATATCATTCCTGAAATAGGAGGTATTTTATTAGGGAAATATAGGAGGCAAGAAGATTGTATAGAACTTAGAATAGACGCATTTGCCCCGATTAAAGAGGTGCAGGCTCAAAGTAGTACGAGTTTAGTTGTAGGAAAAGGTTTTGCTCAAGCAATTCTTGAGGTAGATGAAAAAACAAAGGATTTATTGGTTTTGGGATGGTTTCATACTCATCCTGGACATGGACCTTTTCTGTCGAGTACTGATTTAAATCAAACACAAATATTTTTTCCTCATGACTATCAAATTGCTATTGTTTTGGATTCTTTGACTGATAAGTTTGATACAGGCTGTTTTTCCCGAAAATCTGATGGTAGAATGAATAATGCAAAAAACCAAAAAGATTGGATTCGATGGAAACAGCTCCTTTAGAAAAATAAAATAAAAGTTATAAAACGAAATAATTGAAAGAATTTTATAAAAACCTAAGAAATGAAATTTATCATAAAATTGTTGGGGATATGTTTACTGGTTTTATGTTTCTTAGAACTAAAAGCCCAGAATGAGCCAACATTTGAAATAACTAAAGCAATAGCTAATGAAGATTTAGGTCAAATAGAGTTGCTTGTTAAAGCATGGCAATCAAATGGTTTAGATTTACTCTCTAAGGATATTTCTTTATTAAAAGCATCGATGCAAAAAGAAAAGGGAGCAGAATACCCTTTAGATATACTAAATATTGAGAATATTAATTATAGTGCAGAAACAGTAGAGCAAAAAGAAAGCCCAATGAAGGTCTTATTCTTATTGGATTTAAGCGGTAGTATGCGAGGAGAAAAACTAAGGCAAGCAAAAAGAGCTATCAAAGAAGTATTGGATAGTGAAATATTAAATGGAAGTGATGTGCGATTTGCTTGGTTTCATGATTGGGCTAGTAAGAGTATGCCGGTTAGTAAATATAATTATAATGCAAGAGTTGATGTGGTTGATGTAGGACCAAAGGGAAAAGACAAGGATACAGATTTATATCGTACCATTAAAGTGAAAACAGAAGAATTAAATCAAGTTCAAGGGCAAAAAGTAATTATTTTACTAACAGATGGAAAAAATGATATAGGAAGAAATAGGCTTTATAAGGGAAAGAATGCTTTGAAAAGGATTTCCATGGAAGAAATATTAACTCATGTAAGCCAATATGATTCTACACTTCAAATTTTTCCCGTAGGTGTAGGAGAGAAAGCCAATAAATCTTTTTTAAAGAGTTTGACTGAAAGTACAAAGAACCCAAAAGATTATTTTTCTTTTGGTGTAGCCCCTAAAGATATCAGTCGAACTTTTATAAGTATTAGTAGAGCAATCGCTAAACCTAATTTTAAAATTTACCTTCTTCCGAATTATAATGATGCTGTTTATTGTGTAGAAGACAGAACAGTTACTTTAAATTACACGCAACCTTTGGCTATAGCTAGTAAAACAACTGTTTTTGGCTCTAATACTAAATGTATAGATTTAAGGACACCAGATGAACAAGGAAATGCATTAACTACATTCTTAACAGGCATTTTACTCTTGGGTTTACTTCTAGCAATTCTCTATTTTTCAGTTCCATTATACAATAATCAGCAATTTAAAAGTAAGTATATAAAAAAGTATAGAGAACTAAGAAAGGATAATCGAACAAAAAAAGACCCACTCACACTAGAGGAGTTTCAGGATGAAGATGATGTTGTGGTAAATGAGCTAAAGAATAAGATATTGAAACTCTCTACTTGGAAATACTATAATGAAAATAACTTAGATGCAGGGGAGTATCAAGAGTTATTTCAATTACAAACCAAAACTGGAAATTTCTTCAATCAACAAGGGATATTTAAAAAATTAAACTGGTTATGGTTCGGAGCTTTAGGCGGTTTTTTGTCATGGATTTTTAGTTTTTTTCTAGCACAATTAAATTGGGATTGGTATTTACTTCTTTTGGAGTCTTTAGATGGAGAAACCCAGATTTCTTCTTCTATTTTTAATGAAACGCTTGTAGGTGTGGCTATGGGAGCCAGCATAGTAGGAACTCTAGCTTTTGTTGAGGAGAGAGGACAAAGTCGAAAATTTAGTATTGGCAGGATATTAATTAGGGTTCTAATCGGTATTGTAGCAGGGTTGTTTATATTTTTTGTTGAATCAGCTTTAGTAGTTAAATTTATTCCCTTCTATTTTCTAAGGCAATTAATTGGATGGACTCTATTTGGGACTGCTATGGGAATGGTGATAACATTATTTTCAAGTATTGAAATCCAGAGTGGTATTAAAGGTGGATTTATTGCAGGTATTTGTGCTTTCCTTTTATATTTTCTGTTGAATTTACCTTTTATGGATGGTGTGTTTCCTACAAAGGTTAAAGAAATAATTAGTTTTATTAGTTACGGAGGAATATTAGGGTATCTTTTATTTACAGTAGTTAAGCAGCTTGAATCCTATGAACTCAGATGCTTATCTCCATCTAAATTTTCAGGTTGGCAAAGTCCTATTAGTAAGTGGTTGAAATCCCCAAGTATTGAGTATGTCATTATAGGGAAAAATCCTAAGAGTAGAGTTTATATTAAATGGGATGATGTTCATGTAAAACCTAATCATGCAAGATTATTGATGATAAAAGGAGTGCCTCATATAGAACCAGATGAAGGAGAGGTTCTAGTCAATAATCGTGCAATAAATCGACCGACTTTGCTTAATAATGAGGCTAGAATAAAACTAGGGGAAAACAGTATTTCTATTTTACAGTTTCTTACAAAAGAAAAGAGCCTAGCTTCTAGTCAAGCTAATGCACTTGTCTTTAAAACAAAGAAAGATATTATCATTAAAAGAAGAACACCCAATCAAGTACAAAAAATTAGAAATCAAATAAAAATTAATCGAAAATAACAATAAAGATGAGGTATTCAATTATTATAACTGCTTTCTTTTTTTTACTATTTTGTTCAAGTCAAGCAAGTTGCTTGATTGCCCAAGAAGTTCAAAAAAAGATAGAAAAAGAAGAAGTTGTTCATCCAGCAGAATTTTTGAAGGAGCATTTAGAAAAAATGAAAGAGAATCCGCCAAAGGCAGTAAGGATTGATTCTGTATTAGATGAGGATTCTGTAATTAGCTCAAATCAAGTGATTGAACTATATCATGAGCAAAAAAATACTACTAACTTTTCTTTAAAACTACCTAGTAATGTAAGACTATCTAATACAGAATATGTCGAACGACTAAAAGTAACAATTGAGGCATTAAAAGAAAATCATCACACTATTGATAAGCTGATTATTTCAGCAATGCTGAATAAGAAAAAGTTAGAAAACAAAGAAATGGAGCTTAGTGAATATGTAAAATCGCTAAAAGATTCTATTCATTTTTTTAAAGTAAATGACAATGATGAAACAATCACTTTTTCTAATAAAAGCGGAGAATGGTTTTTCGAATTATTGAAATTGGCGAACTTAAAAGAGGCGATAATAGAAAATGGAATATTGGAAGACGATAAAATAAATATCGAGGTTAAGAGTAATAAAAAAATAGAAGAAGAAACCCAATCAGTAGATATAAAAATTGATGCAAAAATCAATGAATCATACATTAACTATGTAATGAATAAAAAACAGTATCTCAATTATTTATCCACTAGCTTAGATACTTTATTCAGGGATACTCAATTCAATACTATTGATAATGTGAGTGCTAACAATTATCCTGAGAATTATTTAAAATTTTCATTTTCAAATTATGAGACAAAATATAAAGGAGTGGAGGACATTGATACTTTTATCAAAAAAATAAAACCTATTATAGAAGAGTATGCTCAAATGGATAGTATTTCAAGGGTTGCTATTGAAATGAATTCCTATGATAGCAAGGAATTTTTTGAACTCCCTTCAGAAATTGAATATAAGGCTGAATATGGTCAAGAATTGACCTTGAGGTATTCTTTAGACCCAAACAGTTCTAGGACATCAACTACAATAAAAGAAGGGAATATCACCATTTTAGAACAAGAATTACTGAAATTGCATGAAATAAATCAATTACTGAATTTAAATGCTGATGTAGATTATCATTTGAACTATGACTCAGGTAAGGATGATTTAGAGACCAATATAATTATCTACTTTGATAATCAATTCTAAATTTTATTAGAATTCAAAAGAACCTTTCAATTTAGATATAAAACTATGAATTCCTAATCTCCTAATCCTAAATCTGAAAACAAAATTATATTATGAAAAAGCATTCATCAAGATACATTTTTGCTGCTGTATTAGTAATAATAGGTTTATTATCAATATCGCTCATACAAATAGCCAATGGAAAAAAACAGGCTAGAAAAGAGGCTTTTCAAAAACATTTCAATATTGGTAAAGAAGCCTATCAAAAAGGTTTGTTTTTGGATGCGAAAGAAGCAATAAAATTTGCGACAATATATGAGGCTGATAATGATGAGGCAGTAGAATTATTAGCTTTAATTAAAGACTCAATAGCTATTAAGCAATCACATTTATATGAAAGGTATGAGCAATTTCTTTTGAAAAACGATTTTTTAAATGCCAAACAAACTTTAGTAGAGTGGAAATCAAAATATAATGATTCGGATAAATTAAAAGATTTAGAAAAGAGAATTGATAATCAATTGAATAACATTATCGAAACGAATTTAGCTGATGTGACCCAGTTGATTTCAGAAAAGAAATTTGAACAAGTTGATGAGAAACTTGAAATTGTTACGAAATTAGCGCCAGACGACCAAAGAATTAGTTTCCTTAAAAAAGATATACAGACAGCAATTGAGAATGCTAAACAAGAAAAAAGAGAAAAGTTTAATAAACTTATTAGTGAAGGGGATATTTGTTTGAACCAGAAAAAATGTGAGTGTGCGAAACAATCATTTAAAAGTGCAAAGAATTTAAAAATTGATAATGAATTAGCGTCTTCCAAATTAAGAAATGCAAACAACTTATGTAATAAAAAAGTAATTTATAATCCTGCAGTAAGAAGAAAAAGTGGGGATGACAATATCTATGTTTCTAAAGTAGAAATAACTACTAATGAAACGTTAGTTACACTTTCATTTAAGAAAAGTAGTACAAGTGGATTAGTTTGGCCAGTAGGTCACAAGGAGGCTTTTCGTCTAGAAAAAAGTAAAGGGAAAACCCTCTCGCAATTAAAAGCAGTAAGAGGATTAGGTAGTAACGTAACAGGGAAAAGCTTTAACAGTCCAGTAAAATCCTTTACACTAGTATTTGATAAACTTCCAAGTGGCATAAGTAAGATTAATTTAATAGAAGGAAGTGGAAACATGGAAACTTCTGTTTACTGGACTTTCATAGGAATAGACATTAATAAAATAAATTAATTAGTTGTGAAAAAAATAACTTTATTGCTATTGCTCTTTCCAATCTTGTTATATGGACAACGCTCACAAACTACTTCCATACCTATTATGGAACAAGTATTACCATTGTTGTCTGTAATAGAAGAGGATTATTACAGTATTAATAGAATTGAATTTGATTTAATTTTTAAAGGGCGTAAAAAAAGCTCTGTGGTTTATCTTTACGAAGGAAAAAAATATACCCTTCAGTTAATCGGAGAGCAAAAAAAAATCAAAGACATTGATTTAAAAATATTACATAAACCTGATGACAAATGGGTTACTTGGAAAGAGTCAAACACTAATAATCATGTAGCTACCATCAGCGTAACCCCACAAACATCTCGTTATTATGAATTGGAACTAAGTCTTTCAGATAGTAAAGATTCTTACCCAGGGGGAAAATATTGCCTTATTGTTTATCATGAATAAAATTAAAACATGAATTTTAAAAAAATCATTTTTTTCATATTTTTTATTACCTCTTTTGGAAATAAAGGCTATACTCAAACCAATTCCTCTGTTATTGATATATACAAACGTGGAGCAGAGATTATTGACTTGCTAGAAGAAAAGGGGTTTGAGTTAGTAAGAACAGAGTTTGATGTCTTATCATTAGGTGATAATAGTGAACAGTCTAGAAGGTTTCTTCACCCAAATTACGATTATGTTGCATTAATTTATCATGATTCTGATATAAGAGATATTGATTTAAAAGTATATAAATCTACAAGTGATGGGTGGGAAATTGAGACGAGAGCTAAACAAATGGAAGGTGTTAATAACATTAAAGTGGTTTATCTTTCAGTAGAGCAAAGTACCGAGTATTTATTTGAAGTTGAAGTAAATAGTTTTACTTCAGGAAGTGGTGCGGGAAGGTATATGTTGACACTAGGACATACAGGAGAAAAAGGTTCGGCTAATTCAAAGAGTTCTAATGATAATAAGTCTCAAAATAATGGAGAAGAAACAATATATAGGGCAGATGCTTATTATAATTTTAGACAAAACGTAAATTCAAATAAATATATAAAGAAAAATAAGGTATATAGCTCTTGTCTGGTAATTTTAAATAGCACACAAGGAAAAGTTTCTTTGATAACTGAAGGGGAATCTAAAGTATTTTATCTAGATGGAAAAACGGATACAAAAGGAGGTAATATTGTTTTAGGGATGCTAGATGATGCGGGAAAGAAATGGTTTTTAGAAGCAAATATTGATTCAGGCGAGATTAAAATATACTTTAAGAATAAAGATGGAAAAACTATTCAAGGTAGAAGCTTTACATTTTCTTCTTGACTCAAATATTCAGACAACAAACTTCTTATTTAGTAAGCCCAATTTTGATTGCCATGATACTTAAATCTTTAAGGAATGAAGTAAATGACTTAATAAAGTCTTCTAACTTAAAAATGGCTATTGAATATTTAGAGAAGTCGATACACATTAGTTCTCCTAAGCATATTGATATTATTCTTTTACATGCTAATCTTATAGAACTTGAACATAGTAGAGTTCGAAATTGTGTGGATTTTAAAGATTAAGTAGTGCTCGAATAAAGTATGATGAGTTATTTTTAAATAAAATGAGCTAAATCAATTTTCGACTCTATCTGCTAATCAATTTGTAACATATCTTACAAAATATGAATTGACAGTTTAATGCTTTACCATACTTTATTCGAGCACTACTAAAGATTATCGGAGGGAAAAAAATAGGCTTATTACTAATACAATATTGCTATCAAATTCCTTAGAGAAAGAAGATATTAATTTAAAGCCTAGGGTGAAAAAACAAAATGAAGTTAGCGTTATTGTAGAATGTCCTGTTTTTGATTTTGATATTTGTTTGTTGGTTCCAAATGGACCTTATTGTACTAGAACTAAAACGGCAGATTCTAACTTGCTTAGTAAATGATTTGAATCTGGAGTTTAATATTAATCAACATAAGATTTATGCAATACTAGAAACAGCGGGAGGAAGTCCTTTAAATGAAAACCTTACGCTCTATGAAAATAACGTAATAACCTTTCAGCGATTAAAAATTGCTCAGTTTCTATGGGATTAAATTAATATGTTTCTGAGGAGTTGAATAAGAATTAATTAGTTGTATAACAATATTTACTTGAATGAACTATATTCTATCTATAGCAATCGATTTGTATCAAGATAATCTATTTTCTAAAGAAACAAAATATGTTACTCAGTTAGAAGAATTAGTAGAGAGTTTTACTTCTAAATATGACTTTCCTAAGGAAAATATATATAAATTATATAATGCGAATGCTAAAGGGGATACTATTCATGAAGTTATATTGGAACTTAAAAATAAACTTAGGGAATCCGATAATCTTATTATTATATATGGCGGATGTAGTTTTTATCGACAAAAACTAAAAGAAGGTTACTGGATTCCTTATGATGCAATTAGAAATAAAATATCTACCTATTTCCCGCTTACAACTTTATATGTATATCTCCAAAAAATAAAAATTAATCATTTTCTTTTATTAACTAATTCCCCTATTTCATCTCTAGAAGATAGTTTTTTTTATAAAAACAATACTTTAATATTACCTTTAACGAGATATATTATTGCTACAGAAGAGTCAAGCTCTAATACTGGGGAATTTATTTTTCCCGAAATAGTTAGATTTGTTGAAGAAGTAGAGAATTGTAGTATTAAAAAAATAATTAAAGAACTTAAAGAAAAGGATAATATTTTTATTACAAATCTAAATGATAAAGATTGGATTTTTTCTAGGAAAAAGAAATACGAAGATAAAATAACCGATAAGAAAAAAAATGTACTCGTTTTTAGTAATATTTTAGAAAAAGCTTGGGAGAAAACAGTTAATATTGATGTTATAGAGGAATATAGAAATTTTTTAATATTATACCCATCAAGCCCCTATGAAAATGCTGCAAAGGAGAGAATAGAAAGTTTAAACCAGAAAATTAAAAAAAGTATAAAAGGAGAGAAAGCCATTCAAATAAAAATTAATAGAAAAAAAAATGATGAAGATAAAAGTAATATCATTAAAATAAGAAAGAGGACGGATAAGCCGATTAAGAATAGAATAAAGATAAAGGTAAAGTCAAAACAAAAAAATATCGAGAATGAAGGTAAAGTACTTCCTCTTAGAAATGGCATCGTATTATTCAAGATACCTGAACAAATGAAGATAGGTATGGATTATATTTGTGAAATTAGAATTGCTCCTGCCTATATAAAGCAAGCACTTCTAAAGAAAAAGCTAACAAAAAAAAAAGAGAAGATAAAAATCGAAAAAGACTATATTCGTTTAAGTGAAGTAATGCGAGTAGAATTATTAGAATTATTAGATAGAGATAGTTTTACAATAAAAGCGTTAACAAATAAAGACCAAATTATAGAAGAAAACGATTATACATTTTGGAAATATAGTATTATTCCCTTTCAATTAGGAGCACATAAATTATTAGTAAAGATATCTGCCTTAATAGATGACAGAGAAAAAAACTTATTAGTTTGGGATAAACTTGTGAGAGTTAAGCGGCAAGATATTCTTATTAATCATAGATTAGAACTTCTAAGACCTATGGCGAATGCCCAATCCGTTAAATTTAAATTAAAAGATTTATTAAGCCAGAATGAGATTTCAAAATTATTTCTTTTCTTAAGAGAGCTGTTTAAAGAGATTGATATAGAACTATTTAATCAAATCATCCAAATTGAAAATCGATTAAATAGGGCCCAACTAAATAATAAGAGAGGGTTGATAAATCACACGGAATTAGGAATACAAGTAAACCATATTAATGAGGCACTTTTATCCCTAATCGACCAAATCGAAGTCAATGATAATAGTTTAGCTATTAAGAATCTTAAAGAAGAAAGAGGGAAACTCAAATTTAATATTTGATATAAATTCTTTGAACGAATTTTGTACATTCGTTTGATTAAAGCTATTATCTTGTAAAAGTAATTTTAATAATTTATGACTAATTCACTCCCAATTGTAATATTTACAGCTTTGCCTAATGAATTGAAAGCTGTAGAATATCATTTGACAGAATTAAAGGATGAATTTCATTCTGAAACAGATACGCTCTATCGTTTAGGAACATTTATGACTCCAAAAGGTGGGATTAAGTTAGCATTAGTAGAAACAGAAGCTAATAATGTTAAAGCAGCTTCAGAGGTAGAAAGAGCCTTAAGTTATTTTAAACCGACCTATGCATTTTTTGTAGGAGTAGCTGGTGGGATAAAAGATGTTTCAATAGGGGATATTGTTGTAGCTACGAAAATATATGCTTATGAAACTGGGAAAGAGGATAATGTTTATAAACCAAGATTTGAGTTTGGAGAACCATCTCACAGTTTAAAGCAATATGCTAAAGCTGTAAATCGAGCAAATAAATGGCAAGAACGAATTGACAATAATTATCTTTCTAATTCTGCCCACCATATTCCAACTGTTTTTTTAAAACCTATAGCAGCTGGAGAAAAAGTTATAGCATCAACAAAGTCTCGTATGTATAAATTCTTAAGAAGAAATTGTAGTGATGCGTTGGCTGTTGCCATGGAAGAATATGGTTTTACAGAGTCAATTAAAGCACATAATAAAGTAAGTGGAATTGTAGTTCGAGGTATATCAGATTTAATTGATGATAAGTCAATTGCGGATGAAGGTGGTTCGCAGGAAAAGGCTGCTGCTAATGCTGCTGCTTTTGCATTTGAACTACTAAATAAGTTGGTGGAAAATGGTAAGCTAGAAATACAAAAAGCGAAGGTTGAGATTAAGAATGAAACTAAAGTTATTTTTTCATCTGATGAAAGGAATAAAATAGAGGGAGAGATAACTGCACTTATTGCAAAAGGAAAAGTTGCTAAAGCATTAGACAAATTACAAGTTTATTTCAAAAATACAGAATATCATTCAGAGATAACGGCTCTTTTTAATCGACATAGTGACGTGAATACTCAGATTCGTAGAGGGTTAATTACTTTTCCAGAGGCTACTACTGCAAAAAATAATATTGTTGATGCATTATTAAAACTTCTTAACGATATTTTTTGATTTCTTAAGAAAAGTATCTTAATTGTTATTTTTTTAATATTGAAAGGCTACTCTAAGTCCAAAATACTAGAGCATAATTTGTGACATTCCGTAATTTAAATATTTTCCGATACGAATTATTGAAGCATCCTTTGTTTTTACACAAGCAGCAAACGATTAATTCCCTAAAAAATTCAATATGAATAACACATTATTAACCAGTCTTACATTTCTTGTTTTTTTATTAATTACGATGGGGTGTTCTTCCAGTAAGCAGATAGTTCAGCTTCCTCCTATAGAAAAAAAGGAACTTTCAGCCTTAATAAAAACAGAGGATGTTACTATTTCAGTAGTAAAATTGCCAGAACTAAAAGATTCTCTATCGTTTCAAAAAAGAGATGAAATAGGACTAAACTCAGTTAAAGAAGATGACATAATTCCAGACGAATATGGTTATCTTTTTAATGATTATAGGTCTATTCCTATTTATGATATTAATAATTTGCCTATAAGTGTTTGGTTTCTTAAGCAAAATAGAAAACATGTTGGTTTTATTGTTGCTGGACATGCTACTAAGGCTGTTTGTGAAATAGCATCTTTAGAGGTGCATAATAAACTTAAAGAAATTGGTACAAGTGCTTCTTCTATTTTCTCTTATGGAATAGGTTATGATTTACTAGAAGGAACTGCTGCTCATAATCATTATGATAATATAATGAAGACTATGAAGCATGAATTTCAAATACTTGGAATTAAAAATCCAGACCAAATTAAAGTTCGTGAAATAGATTATGATGAATACATAAAATACTTACGATTATTGAAGTCGCATATAAACTTAGCAAACCAATCTAAAACATGGGATACACATATTGTAGAATATAAGTTAGACAATTTTCCACTTATAGCTCCTTTTTACTATACAAAAACGGCTAAAGAAATATCCTTTGAAATTCCAAAGGCTTTATTTGGTTCAATACCTACAGAATTAGTCTATGCATCGTATCAGAAAAGTCTCGAAGATGTTGAAAGTTCTTTAATTGAGAAAATTAAATTCAATGATAAAGAGATACAGAAAATTAATACTTACCAAAATAGTGATGATAGGATTCCTATTTGGGATATTACATATTGGTCAATAGATAAAAATGAATTTTTTATAAATGAAAAAGTATTATGGGGTTATCGTCCTCCTCCAGATGGCTATGAAATTTGCAAAACTAGTCAGTTTGGCATTCAGGATTGTAATCCTATAACATTTAAACAGGCTTTAGCTTATTTAAAAGACCGTGAAGTTATGAAAAATACGAGTAGGAGAGTAATTGACGGACTAAAAAAATGGAAAATTAAAGCAGAGGAAGACCGCAAATCTTTTAGAAGTAGAAAAGAAGATATTATTGATGTAGTAACTAAAGAAAGCAACGAAATTAAGACATTTTTAGAGATTATAGAAAATAGAAAGAAAGACCTTCTTAATAGAGATAATCAAGATTATATTCTCGATGCTTTTCTGAGAGGATGGGCATTTAATACGAACGACACCCTATTAAACACTCAATTAGATACTTGGTATGTTAACAATAGAAAGCCTGTTTGGGATTATATTTTAAAAAAAGTACCTAATTCTAGGATAAATAATAATCTTGGAGGCATTTTTCATACTGATGACGTCTTCTTTCAAATAGAATCAAAAGAAAATGTTTTTAAAATAACTCCTTATAAAGTTGTAGGTGGAGAATTTATTCAAATTATCGATAAACAAATAGGAATAAGTTACCTCCAATCTCCTTTTAATTATAGACTATCTCTTAATTAACCAACTATGAAAAATCTATTATTATTTTTTACTTTCTGCTTATTTTTTTTGTCATTACAGGCACAGGTTAATGAACCACAAATTGTGGCTAACAAACTTGTAAAAAAACAGGTTAATGCTCAAGTAAATTTACACTTATTAGGGAGGTCTAGAATTCCGTTAAACACATCATTCTATAGCAAGAATATGTGGGATTATGATGGTTTTCGAGAAGGATTAAATATAAAATACACTAAAAAAGATATTTCATTATTTGGCCTTGAAAAGAAAATAAAGACTAGTGGTAAAGTTATTGTTTATGATGCTTCTGTAACTTCAATTACAGATAATGCATTCTTAGGAAAAGATGGAATCATAGTCAACCCTAATAATGTATTCGTTAATACGACAGATAAAACACTTCTTATTCCGATTATATATTCAGGAGGGGTGGTAAACTTTACAAAAGCAGAGAAAAATTTAATATCTGAATATGTAAATAAAAGTCTAAGTCATTCGGGCGCTACACCGTCTAAAATCAAAATATCTTTAGAGAATGGAGATTTTAATATTGAAATTTTTAAATCTCAATTTACTAATGAAGATGCAATTATTAAAGGACATAATTTACGGTCAAGAACAGAAAAGGAAACCGAGAGTAAAGAGATTAAGCAATTGATAGATGGAGGTAAATTGGAAGGGCTTGATTCTAGACTTAATGCTGTCATTGATAAATACCCTGAGGTGGATGAATTTTACAGCCTTAGAGAAAAACTCCAAGCTATAAATTTTGTTTCACAGATTAATCAAAGAAGTGGTGGAGTTGTATTAAGATATGTAGAAGAGAATCCTATAAGGTTTTCTGTTTTTGATGGTTTGACTCCCAAAAATGATTATAAGGTTATGGAAAAGCAAAATTTTGTGGACCAATTAATTAACTCTACAGGACCTAATACTCGAACTATTTATTTAGATGTAAAAGGTTTAACAGATAATAAAGCAGAAGCATTAGTCACTTCAACAAATATACAAATGGCTAAGACAAGGTCAGATTTAAGAGTAAAGAGAGCACCCAAAACACAAAGGGGCAAAGAAGAATTTTTTAACGGAAAAGTTATAAGCGAAGCAAAGAATATTAAACCCCAAGTTGGAGTTAATGGTCGTTTATCGGAACTTCGAGCTTACAATATTCTTGTAAAAGGCAAAAAACGGATAGTAGGACTCGGATTAAAGGTTAATAAAAAAATTAATGATTCTAAATTTAGCAAAATTGCTAATTCATTTTTCAAACTATTTAATAAAACAACAAAAAAACAATCTTGGAATATTTCTGATGCCGTCGATATTACTCGAGTAAAACTGGAAAAGAAATATAAAGATTTAAAACCTCAGGATTATGATGGTTTGTTTAGAGATGAAATAGGAACAATGAATATTGTTATCATTGAAGATTTTGAATCAGAATTCTTGTTAGCTAATGGAAAAAAATAAATCTGTATTAATTGTAAAACCAGAAAATTGTGTGTTAGCATTTGGTATTCCTACATCTAAGGCTGCCTTTTTCTCTGATTTAAAACGATTAGAAAAAGATTTTGCTAAAAGATTTGTTTGGAGTAGATATTATGTTCAATTTATTCAAGAATTAGAAGAAGTAACTCCTTTATTAAAAGATTTGGGGGTCACTATAGTAACTGATTTAAAGCTACAAGACTATGGAAAGCTTTTTCAGAAGTATGGAGTTGTTATTTTATTTTCTCATTGGAAGGAAAATAAAGTAGAATTTGAAGATGGATTGCAGGAAATTGAAAAAATGATTCCTTTGATACCAGACACTTTTGATGGTACTGTCGATTTATGTGTGTGTCATCCAAAAAATCTTGCTGAACTAATTAGAAGGGAAAAGCCTAATTGTTTAGTAAGATACATAGATAATGAGGCAACTCCATTTTTATGGTTAAATTTTTATTCCATTTTATTTCGTCATCTTAAAGAACAAAATCTTACTTACTTAAAAGCACTAGAAGATGTAGCTATTGAGTTTTTAAAAGCTAAATAATGAAAAAACTTAAATTAGTGTACAAAAATTATCTCAATGAGACGGGATTGTTAAAATTGGAAAAATTAGGAACGGGGGCGCCTCCTAAAATTACTTTCTCCCAAAATAAAAACTTAAAAAATAGATTGACTTCTCGATTAGAAGCCAATAATTCTCATATTCTATTGACATTAATTGCTTTTTGTTGTTTGTTCTTCATGAGTATGGGAATAGCCCTTTATCATAAAAACAATGCTGTCGTTTTAGTAATAATATTTCTTTCCTTGCTAATATTTTCCTTAGCGTTTCTTTATTACTTAAGACAACGTTGGCTAGAAAAAAATATGCTTGATATTTCTCTAAGTATAATCGATGATTTACCACCAGAAGAAGCTACTAAATTTATCCAAGTTATCTATTGGAAATTACTCAATAAATAGAGTAAAGTCCTATCAATTTTGTTACTTAAATTTTGTGTAAGTGCTAGATAAAGTTAAATTATATTTATCAAAAGGAAAGATTAAGCTTGCTTTAGAAGTAATTCTTCAAATACCTAAAGATTTAATTGATTCAGAGTTCAGAATAGATGCTCTATTTAATCTTAGCCGATTAGTTTCACTAGAAAGTAAATTATTAAAAGGCATTATTAGTTTTGAAAATGCAGAAATTATAGAAAATCAAATAAAATTATCTACTATTCAATTACTAGAAGAGTATGAATTTCCAGAATTACCTACCAACGGGCAAGCTAAATTATTAGATAATTCCGTTATTGGAAAATGGATTTGTGAGTACTATGACCCTAATTCTCAGCAAAATTTGAAGTTAATCTGGCAACTTTATGCAAATAATACCTATACAGAAGAATTTAGAAAATTAGATAATTCACTTCTAGCAAAAAACTCTGGTACTTGGTATTTACTGAATGAAAATATATATCATTCTAAGGATTCTGATGGTTTAGAGGGAGAGGGAATAGTTGAGTGGATTGCTCATGATAAAATAATCTTTACTATACTAAATAGTAATAATAGCAGTACTGCTTATTCTAATCTGAAAAAAATATATTCAAGAGCAGAATGAATTATTGACTAGCCACTAACTCTCATCATTATTCTTTAAAAAAAACTGAACAATATTTCTATTAATAATAATGAGCATGTCTAATACCTTGTAAATCTTTTTCTTATATTTGTTTCATTTAGCTAATTAATTTTTATTCATGTTTGACCGATTAAATAAATTAATAGCCAAAAACAAATTAAAGAAGGTGATTAATGTTTTAGTAGAAGAAATGCCTACTAAAGATAAGGAACTGAAATCTGAAATTTTTAAAATTTCGGGTAGGTTTTATAAATGGCAAAACGAAAAAAGTGCAGCAAAAAATAGTAAATCTATGCTTGACCAAACTTATAATCAGATTCAAGAAAGTTTATTAAATCTTATTGAATTATTAAAGGAAGATAATTTAGAAGAAGGGCTATCTGAAATAAATAAGGTTAGCTTGTTGCATAAACGGCAAAAGCAACAGAAAAAAGAATTAATTGACCAGGAGAGGGATGACATTGTAAAATGGTTAAAAAAAGATGTAAAACAAATAACTACAATAATTACAGGTAAAATACTTCTTAAGATTCCAAAGATTAAAAAATATGAAGAAACGTTTGAGTTTGAATTATGGAATGCAATAATATTGTTAAGTGGAGCACTTAGAGTTCAAGATAAAACTAGATTGAGTGACCCTAGTATTGTTTTTGATAATGAAGAAGTTAGCGCATTACAGTATGTAGATGCTCTTGAAATATTAATTGAATTGATACCAGAAGAACAATTTGTTCAAGCATCAGTAAGGGAAAGAGCTTTACTGTTTATTAGATATTTTCAAGATAGGATAAAAAAATATTATAGCTAATCTAATTAATTGGTTCTCCCCTTAGGATAGATTCAAGTTGATTCTTAATAGACTTAAGTTCGCTTGTATCATCACCATTCTTTTCCTTTATTAACTGAATTACAATTCTCTTTAGCTGTCTAGCAAGTTTTCTTGCGTTTATTTCGTTTTCTTCTTGTATAGGCATAGTATGTTGATATAATTTGATGAGAATTAAGTCATAATGATTTTGCTTTATGAAAATAATTGACCATTACTATGCCAAATGCTTAATAGAGTTGACCGATTTCTAGAAAAAGGCAAAAAAATGCATATTTTGAATTAATAATTATTATAGCCACCTTTAAATAAATTATTTTCGTTTCTTTGACCTTCAAAAGTGTATCAAAAAAAACACTATGCTTTTTTTTGGGATAAAAAATAGTAAAGGCTATAACCATAAATGGATATATGTAGAAGATGCTTTGCAAAGTTCTATCAAAGGTTTGCGCTGTCCTTTTTGTAGTACACCATTAGTAGCCAAAAAGCCTACAAAAGATAAGCCTGCTCATTTTAGCCATCGAAAACAGGCTTGTAGATATGTAAGAATATTACGGAGGTTAATTATTCATTTCCCAATGCCAGAATATTGGCTTTATGGTATCTCGTTAGGGGAAAAGAGGTTATTTAATAAGCTAAAGAGAGAACGATGGAAGATGGATAATGATAAATTTCTCTCTTTTCATAAACTGAAAAAAACGACAACTTTATTTGGAAAACACCATCCAATATATGAGTACGAATACTTAGGAAAAGCAAATAGTGATACTCTAGAAAGGATATTGAAAAGAAAATTAATAAGGCTTACCTATCATGAATTTGGATTAGATGTATTTGAATTAAGTTGGAAAACAAAACTACTTTGGGCTGAGGATTGGTCGTTAAAAGAAATTTATCAAGAGATTAGGGTTTATTGGGCAGAGTGGCGAGACCACAACCGATGGGATGATTGGCATATAAATAGTTTATTTGGAGAAATGAGTGATAGGATAGAAGAATCTTACTTTTACCTTATCAAAATCATGTTAGAGAACAAAACGATTTATAAAACAGGAACAACAGTATTGTCTTATGAAAAAGTAGAAAAATGGGTGCGTAAAGAACTAAAGAGACATGGAAAACAAATTGCTATCGAGAAAGTCTATTATGTCGATAGTATCTCTTTGATAGAACCATTTATTCGATGGAAGTACAAAAAGTATGTCTATAAGATAGGTTATCAACCTGGTTATTTTGATTTTAAAAAGAAGTATGGAGAATTCAAAAAAGATTTACACCAAGTTACCTTATTATCGAGGCAACATAGTGAGAAAATAAGAGCAGGATTGAAAAATGCTAAAAATGTAGGTAAACGAGGCAAAGAGACCATTACAGGTTTTCTAGCAAAACCCAAGAGTCAAAAAATAATTTCTTTTTTAGAAGATGAAGAGGAGAACTGGTCGATTAGGTCAATAGCTTACGAAACTTTTAGTTCGATTAATACAGTTCGGAAGGTAAAGAAACTATGGAAGAGCAATTAAAAAATATGCTTGATGAATGATGAAAAGGGGATTCTGAAAAATGAGGTATGTTTTTTTTGATACACTTTAGTGGACTTAAGGAAATTTACTATTTCCTTCTATAATTTGCTAGGTCATTATAATTTACAAACAAAAATAGGTTATTTTATTGAATGTAAAATTATTTAAAACAAAAACAATGAATTTACGTGCTGTTAGAATAAAATATTTCCTTACATTATATGGCGAATTGAAAATATTTCACTCAACATTTTGCACACATATCGTTTTTGACACTTTTTTAACTGAAAAATCTCGTTTTGTAGCAATTTCTTGTACTTCAACCTTATAATCGCTCTAAAATCAACAGAAAGCCGAGGAAAAATACTAATTAATTTTCGTTGAAATTCCTGTAACGTTTCAAAAAGGAGGGTTTATGGTTTGTTACACGCAATAAATACACGTATATTTAAGGCAGATTTGAGCCAAAATTCATCAAAATGTCAGATTCTAAGACTTATACACCTTATTATAGAGTATCTACCGAAAAACAAGGTCGAAGTGGTCTTGGACTGGAGGCGCAGAAAAATATTGTCCAAAATTTTATACCTTCTCTAGACCAATTGGACGGAGAATTTATCGAAGTGGAGAGTGGAAAAAATAATAATAGAATCCAACTGCAGTTGGCCATTGATTATTGTAAGCAAAAAGGAAACACTCTACTCATTCCAAAACTCGATAGGCTTAGCCGAAACGTTGCTTTTATTTTTAAACTCCGTGATGAGAAAGTTGATTTTCTCTGTTGTGATATTCCTGATGCGAATACTTTGACTATTGGTATTTTTGCGTCTTTAGCACAGCATGAACGAGAGTTGATTAGTTCTCGGACGAAGGCTGCTCTTCAAGCGAAAAAACGACAGGGTTTTAAATTGGGTTCTCCTGCTAATTTGACGGATGCTGCTAGGGCTAAAGGTTCAAAAGCTATACAAGAAAAGGCATTAGCTAATGCTAATAATCGTAGAGCTACGGGGTACATTAAGCAACTAAGAAATATGAAAATGACTTATCGAACAATTGCTGCTAAGCTGAACGAAGAAGGTTTTAGGACTTCTAGGGATAAATTGTTTGAGGCTATGTCTGTTAAGCGACTCTACGACCGAGTTTGATAAAAGAGGTATGGCAACTAAGGGCAAGCTCCCTTTTAATCATTTGAAATTTTATTTTCGTATGAGATAAGTAAAATCTTTTGTCATTTATATTAATTTTTTTAAGTCTAAAAATAAATACGTATCTAGCTTCAAAGGTATTGGTAATGTACGCAAAGTATTTGCGTACTTTTCAAAATATTTGTAAAAAACTATATTTTGCTATAAAGAACATTTTAAGAAAAGATAAAAGTAAACGAATTGCCAGGTTGGCAGAAAATAAAAACCAACAATAAATAAACAGGTAAAAAAATTGAACGTATCTTGGGGCAAGGCAAAAAAAATTAGAATTGCTACGTAGATAACTGCAAATCAAATATTGAAAAATGACTAAGGTAAGACATGTTATAGGAATATCAGGAGGGAAAGATAGTTCTGCCTTAGCTGTCTATTTAACTCAATTATATCCTGATTTAGAGCTTGAATATTATTTTTGTGATACAGGAAAAGAGCTGAATGAAACTTATCAGTTGATAAAAAATGTAGAAACTCTTTTAGGAGTAAGCGTACAGAATCTTAACTCTGCTAGTAACAGCCATCGAGACCCTTTCGACCATTTTTTGGAGCTTTATGGTGGATTTTTACCTTCTTCTAATGCTAGATGGTGTACAAAAAAACTCAAACTAGAACCGTTTGAAAATTATGTGGGAAATGACCCTGTAGTATCTTACGTTGGTATTCGAGGAGATGAATTTCGGGATGGTTACATTTCTAAAAAGTCTAATATCCAATCTATTTTTCCATTTAGAAAGAATATATGGAGTGAAGATGTTATCAAAAAAGTACTCCAAAATAATAAGATTGAAATTATTGATAGCTATTATAAGAGAGTTGTTGACGATTTCAAAAGGGAACGGGTCTTAGAGGTGGTTAATACGCCAATATCTATGATGTATGACCAAGATAGAAAGTTAGGAGATTTACTTGACCTAGGAATTAAAGAATTTAATCAAGTAGTTTTTTGGTTTATCAAAGAGTTTACAGATTATCCTCTCTCCAAAGTTGATTATTTCCCTTTAGTAGAAAATGAAGATGTAAAAGTAAGAGCAGATATCTTTAATATTTTGCGAGATAGCGGTGTAGGGGTGCCAGAATATTATAAGAAAAAAGAATATAATGTTGATGGTAAAAAGGGGTATTACTCTAGAAGTCGTTCAGGTTGTTTTTTCTGTTTTTTTCAACAAAAAATTGAGTGGGTATGGCTTTATGAGCAGCATCCTCTATTATTTGAAAAAGCAATTAAATATGAAAAAGAAGGCTATTCTTGGATGGATAATGAACGATTAGAGGAACTTATTCAGCCTAAACGTCTTGCTAAAATTAAAGCAGACCATTTAAAGCGAGTGCAGAATACATCTAAGAAATCTCCTTATTTACTTGATATTCTGGAGGATGCTGAAGGAGAAGGGTGCGCTACCTGTTTTATTTAATTTATTATGACTTCAAAACTACCCTATAAAAATAATCTTCCTATTAAAGCCCTTGCAAGCGCTTTTAATAACACAACAAATTCATATAAACTTTACTGGTTTTTTGCTATTTTAAAAATAATCAAATTTGATGATTGTAGAATAATTTCAATTGAAAAAATCATTATAGAAATGATTTCAAGTGCTTGGTTTACTGTACTTTTTTTTAAAATATCGTTAGGAAAACAAGACCAAATAACTAAGATTGTTAAAAAGATAATTGCAAATTCAGAATTGACAGAAAATTCTCAGGAAGAGATAATTAAAAGCGTAATTCATAAACTTATTCAAGATAATTCTGAAATTAAGAGTGCAATTAATCAACTTAGTAGATACGTTCCTTATCGTTTTCTTACACCTTTTTTTTCAAAAGAACTAAGAGGTGTTTTAGATAGTCAAAAAAATATATCTATCAAAAAACTTGCTGATGAATCGTTTAATAAAGGGGAATCTTTTGTTTTATATAAATTTGTCGGAGAATCCATTGAATTGCAGGGTAATTGGTTGGAATATCTAAATAAAAATATTGCTCTTATTGAAGGATTTTGTCTTTGGAAATTAAGTCACTATTTGCAATCAAGAAATCCTAATATGCCAAATATAGGTAAAAAATTATTTGCCCCTCCATCAAAACGAAACCTTTCTAAATCTAGAAAAATTTGGGATTGTGTTTTGGAAAAAAAAGAATTGAGCTGTATTTTTTCAAAGGTCAGAATTAAGAAAGGTGATTATAGTATAGACCATTTTATCCCATGGAGTTTTGTAATGCACGATATGAATTGGAATCTATGCCCTCTTCCTAAAGCAGTAAATTCCTCTAAGAATAATAGAATTCCAGAACTAGAAAAATATTTTTTGAATTTTAGTGAAATACAATACGGGGCGTTTCAAATTATTTATAATTTAGGAAAAAAGAGATTAATAGAGGATTATTCGATAATATTTAATGACCACTTAGATGTAATTTTTAAGTATAAAGAAAATATATTTAAAGAGAAACTGTACAATCAACTTTCTCCACTTTCTCAAATTGCAATTAATGCAGGTTTCTCTGGTGGATGGACTTACCGTGATTAGTTAAAGTTAAAAATAGGTCTCTTGTACTCTTCTTAATTCAGTTTCAACCAACTTTCTTTCAGTTCGCAAATCACCAACAATTGTTGTGGTGCTTGGAATTACTACAAAATCATAGATTTGAGAATCAAAATTGGGTCAAGTATTTTGGTGTAAGCCGAGAATAAAAGGTAGAATGACGTTTTTCTAATCCTTCTTTTTATTAAATTTGTTCCCTTCTTATAACAAAATTAACTGTTAATGTCTTTTCAACTTCCACCAGAAATCAAAATGCGCAAAGAAGGGGTTATTTGCACATAGCGTAAAAAAGGTAAAGTTTATAAACAACACATTTACG
>CAZXYA010000016.1:0-38170 GCA_964644655.1 uncultured Saprospiraceae bacterium
CTGTATATTTTTTTGTTGCATAGTGCAGAAGTTGGTACAAAGATAATAGACCAATTGATATCTTGTGTATTTTTTGAGACTTTTTCCTGTCGGAAGTTAGCATTTCCATCTGTTAAACCTATGATTTACAGATAGTTCTGATTTTGCATCAGAAACAGGCACTTAGATTCGGTGTGTTGGTTAACTAAATTTTGATACTTATATCACTAATAAATATCCTATTTAATAACCTAAGATTGATGTGATTTTAGTTATTTAGTTTATTTGATATAAACTAAATGAAGTCGAATTAATTACACTTAAATGTATATTACTTTACACAACTAACCGCACGCAAGTTGAGTGTTTTAGTAATAAACATCCAATAAGTTGTTAAAAGTTAAATTAAGTGCTTTCTCAATTATAACTTTCTTTTGAATCTTTGAAGAAAATGCTATTCCAGACATTCTTTGTCAAAAAATAATCTGCAAGTTTGTCAAGTTAAGGGTTAAGTATTAGAGAGTAAATCTATTTTTTAATTAAAAATAGCTACTCATTTAAACTTTTTCTATTATCTATTCCCTTATAAACCCGAAAGTTATGTCCTTTTAAGAGAATAAACAAGGCTACTAAATCAATAAAAATGGTAAAATAGGTAGGAGTGTAACAAATATTTAATAAAAGGTATGCTTTTATGAGAATTCGGAAAAAGAAGGTTTGTTAAAATTTTAATTCTTTAGGAAACAATTTTTTAAGCTTATTAATAAGCAAACACCTGCTTTTATTTTTGTTTCGTTTCCCTTCTATAATTATACTCTAAAATTTAACAAGAATTGTTGTATTGTCTGATTAAAGACCTCGCCGTCCGCTCCATGAAAAGCAACTTCCGTAGGCAAGACAAACACCGGTAATTTATGTTCTACTAAATAATCCTTATGCAATTCTAAGCGCATAGCATCTTTTTCTGTCGTCAAAATTATTTTATTAGGATTATCTATTAACTCAAAATTTCTTTTCAAATGGGAAATATCATAATTGGTGAAATAATGATGATCTTCATATTGTAATACTCGAACGGAAGCTACTTCTGTTTCTAAATATTCTACTAAATATTCTGTTCGAGCGATAGCACTTATTAATAAAACCGTTAATGTTGGATTGAGTGGTGCTCGCTGAATTGGATTAAATATATAATAAGGTTTCAGGTAAGTATAGTAGGAAAAAAATATTTTTTGATAATTCAAAGGTGCTAACTCTGCAATCATTTCCTGCCGCTTCCAATCACTTAATTGATTTGGGCATTTGGAAACAATGATAATATCCGCTCTTTGAGCAGCAGAAGACCACTCTCTTAATCTGCCAGAAGGCAATAAAAAATCTTGGGTATAAGGATATTGATATTCAGTTAATAAGATATTTAACCCAGGATCAATACTCCTATGCTGGAAAGCATCATCTAATAATACAGCTTGTAAATTGGGCTGCTCCATTAATAACTGAGGTATAGCAAAAGTTCGATTTTCACTAACAGAAACTAAAATATCTGGAAACTTTCGTCTAAATTGTAGTGGTTCATCTCCTACTTCTTCTGCACTATTTGTTGGTTTAGCCAATAAAAAACCTTTTGTCTTTCTGCCATAACCTCTACTCAAGGTAGCAACATTAATATAATCCTTCAATAAACGAATAAGGTATTCAATATGTGGTGTTTTTCCTGCACCTCCTATTGTGAGATTGCCAACCGAAATAAGCGGAATATTAAATTCAACTCCTTTTAGTAAGTTATATTTATAGGCAAAATTACGCAGACCAACCCCTAAACCATACAGTAAGGAAAAAGGAATCAATAATATTTGGATAAGTCTGTGTTGAATCATGCGTACGAAAATAGAATAAGGAATACTTAAATCATAATTTTTTCTACTAACCTTTTCAAAGGAAGGATAGTTTTCTGAAACGTTAGATTATTCCTAAAGTTATTAATTGTTCTAAAGTATCAATTTCATAGGTTGGTTTTTTCTTTAAATAATTTTGCATTTTTTTCGGATTATACCAACAAGTATCTACGCCATAATTATTCCCACCTTTTATATCTGAACTTAGGCTATCTCCGATGACTAAAACATTTCTTTTGAGTGGGTATTGAATTTCCTTAAATACATATTCAAAATAAGCGGTTTGTGGCTTTGCGACTCCAATTTCATCTGAGACGATGATGGCTTTAAAATAATGCTCAATTTTGGTTAAAGCCAATCTTGGTCGCTGTACTTCTTTTAGGCCATTTGTAATGATAGCCAATTTATAGTTGGTTGCTAAATAATCTAGCATTTCTTTAGCTCCTTCCAACAAACTTGAATGTTCTATTAATAAGGCTAAATAAGTTTTACTCATTTCTATCGGCTTTGCCTCTTTATTAATCGCCTTTAAAAATAACTCGAACCTTCTTGAGCGCAGTTCTAGCGAAGAAATTTCTTTATTTTCATAAGCTTTCCAAACTTTACTATTAATTTTTTTATAGACCTTATAATAGTGTGGTTGAGAAGGAATATGGTAAGTGGATAATGTATGCTGAAAAGCATTGAGTGCGGCTTTATCAAAATCTAATAAAGTATTATCCAAATCAAAAAGTAACCATTCATATTTCATTGAACAATATTAACTTTTTGTTGCTATAAAGACAAGGAGGGAATGAAATTTATAAAAGGACTAGGCTCATTGGATTTGAGTTTATCAAAAATACAATTATCTTTGCGCCATGATGATAAAAAAATACGCCTACAAAAAAACGAAACACACGAAGCAACCATAACTTCGGGCCATTTTTTGTATTTGTTTATATCCTATTATCAATACGCCAAAAGACCCGAACTTTTAATAAGTTCGGGTCTTTTGTTTTAGACCAAGCCAATCAAATCAAATTAGGTGATTCAAATTATTATCTAATTGTGGATAGCAGAGGGCTATGGGCATAGGGCTGAGGGTTTTCACTCTGCCCTATACTCATTGCCCTCTGCTAAATATCCACATCTAATTAAAAAAATTAAATGCGAGTATTAAAATTTGGAGGAACATCGGTTGGAAAGCCAGAACGAATGCAGCATATTGCCCAACTGATAAATGATGGCGTTGAAAAAATTGTGGTTTTATCAGCAGTTTCAGGCACAACGAATAGCTTAGTTGAAATACATACAGCTTATAAAAAAGAGGGTAAGAAAGCAGCCCACCAGTTGATTGATAAATTAGAGGCTAAATATCATCCATTTATTCAAAATCTATATAGTAAAAACGCTTCTATCAAAAAAGCAACTGCATTAATTAAAGAGAAATTTGATATATTGCGTTCTTTCAAATCGAAAAAATTTAGTGCAGCGGATGCTAAGATAATTTTAGCACAAGGAGAACTAATTTCTACGCATTTATTCTTGTATTATGTGCAAGAAATTGGCTTGAATGCGACTTTAATTCCTGCCTTAGATTTTATGAAAACGACTGACGGCGAACCTGATTTAAAATTTATTGCTAAAAAATTAAGAAAAACCTTAGTCAAAGCAGGCAAGCATCAATTATACATTACCCAAGGATATATCTGCATGAATGAGGAGGGAGAGATTGATAACTTAAGAAGAGGTGGAAGTGATTATACAGCAACGCTAATTGGAGGCGCATTACCTGCAACAGAAATTCAAATCTGGACAGATATTGATGGCATGCATAACACCGACCCTAGAGTAGTGAAGGATACCTTCCCTATTCACGAATTATCTTTTGATGAAGCAGCTGAATTAGCTTATTTTGGAGCAAAAATTTTACATCCTTCCTGTGTCTTGCCTGCACAAAAATCTGGCGTTCCCGTGAAATTATTAAACACAATGGAGCCAACAGCAAAAGGCACCGTCATTTCTGAAATCGTTACCCCTACGCCACAGCGGGTCAAGGCAATTGCCGCCAAAGATGGCATTACAGCCATCAAAATTAAGTCATCTAGAATGCTAAATGCTTACGGTTTTCTAAAAAAGATTTTTGAAGTTTTTGAAGATTATCAAACTTCTATTGATATGATTACCACTTCGGAGGTAGCAGTTTCTTTGACCATTGATGATGATGCCAATTTAAAAGCAATCACTAAAGCATTAAAGGCATTTTCAACAGTTGAAGTAGATAAAAATCAAACGATTATTTGTGTGGCAGGAGAGTTTAAACATACAGAATCTGGTGTAGCTGCAAAAGTCATCAATACTTTAGCAAAGATACCTTTAAGAATGATTTCTTCTGGTGGTAGTCGTAGCAATATTTCGATTCTGCTAGATTCTAAATATAAAGTGGACGCTATGAATGCTTTGAATGAAGGGCTTTTTGCAGATATTTTGAAGAAAAAACGGGCGGTAGTTTAATAGTCTTTCAAATTAACCACTTATTTTCTTATTTGCCAGAAAAGAAAAATTAAAAAGACCCCGTTTCTATACTTTGAAGCGAGGTCTTTTTGATTTTTTTAATTATAGACTTACAATTATCGTTACGCTCTTTTCGGAGCTTTACGCTTTTTAAAAACAATTTTACCTGTCCTGCTTAACTTTTCTTTAGAATTACCCGAACTCCTCCCTGTTTGCCAATAGCCATATTGTTTTTCTTTTTTTAGTACTAGCTGCATTTTTGTATAAAACTCAGGAATGACACTTTTGTTATCGTTAAGATTATCATTATAGCTGTAAAGAAATCCTTTATATCCAGAGGCATCATCGTCATAGATATTTTTGCTAAATAAATTTTCACTAAACAAATTCATTGAATAACAATCAAAACTTAAAATTCCTTGAAATAAGCTAAATTGTTCTTCGCCTTCCATTCTCACAAAAGCTTTGACAGATGTTTCTTCATATCCGCACCTGTGAGACTTTTTAATATCTGGCAGCGTAATATTTATGATAATCTCTTGTTTTATGCCTGTTGAATCATCCGTTAAGATACCTTCCCAAGTTCCAGAAAGATGATGCTGTGCTATAATTTCGCTACCAAAGAATGATAGCACCAAAAAGAAAAATAGATTTTTTGTCTTCATAATTTAGGTTATTTACGGCCGAATCACCATCAACCGTCGAGTGGCAATCGTCTTCCCTTTAGCATCTGACAAACTATACAAGTAAGTTCCTTTTCGTAATTTAGACACATCTAATTTAACCGTTTGAAATCCAGTCAATGAATGTTTTTCTTCCATGACCACCACACCTAGAATATTATAAATTTTTAAAGAATAGTCCGATGGCTTCAAATTAGAAAACTCAAACCGAACATCATTAATGGCAGGATTCGGATAAGCATAAATATCTGGTCGGCTACTAGCTGTACGCATGGTAGAGCTTGGGTCAGATACGGTATAATAAACAGCTTCTGGATTAACCCCATTCGGTTTCATAAAGGCTACGGCTACTTTAGAAGTCGTTTCGTTACTATAAAAATGGTAAGATTGACTTATCTGTGGTACTTGTATTTTTGGGTCATCTACCCCTTCTGTAATGTCTTGCCAAGGCAAATTCCCTACTTTAATATCTACTCGGTATCGTTTTTCTTCCACATTTTTCTCTCGTAAAACATCGTACGTATTATCTGGTAGAATAAGCGTCCCCCAACCATCAATTTCTTTCTTTTGGGTAACGACACATCTATAACGAACAGAGTCTGGGGTAATAGGTAAAGTATATAAAACTGATTTAGGCAAATCATCTACAGCCACTTTAAACGAAAAACTGCCCGTTTGCTCAGAAGTCATGCCATATTTTAGTGGGAAATGTAAAGTCTGTAATGGTTTATCATAATGAGTAATTGTCTGTACCCCCATATTCATTGGATCCAAACCAATAGAACCCAATTGTTCTAAACTATGCCCATCACTTTTAAAAAAATTATTAATGCCATTCATTTCTTGCATCAATACTTTCTTTTGAGGAAAGGGTGCGCCTTCTTTTGCTTTTTTGATAGTTATCTTTTGCGTAAAAGCAGATTGTAGTTTCATCATGTCCCACGACTGATTGGCTCCATCTCCCAAAATAGCTATATTTTCTGGTAAATTATCACTAGCCATTAGAATTGTATCCCCAATCCTTGGCAGTACATCGGCACCAATAATTGGTTGCCCAGCTACTGAGATAGTAGTTAATAAATAAGCTATAATAGGTATCAGTCTTTGCATATTTTTTATGTGAGGTTATGAGTTAATGAGGTTATGAGTTAGTGAGATAGTAAGTAGATAAAATCGTGAATTAATGGACAAGACGACCTTATAAACTCATTACCTCTTTACCTCATCACCTACAACTTGGAACTGCACAAATTTCCGATATTCTCCGTTCTGTTCCAATAAACTTTGATGATTTCCACTTTCTACTACTTGTCCATCTTTTAAAACTACGATTTCATCTGCATGTTGTATCGTAGATAAGCGATGTGCAATAATAATTGTGGTTCGATTTTGCATAATTTTTTCCAAAGCATTCTGCACTAATTTTTCAGATGCAGAATCTAAGGCAGAAGTTGCTTCGTCTAAAATTAAAATAGGTGGATTTCTTAAAATCGCACGGGCAATAGTTAATCGTTGTCGTTGACCTCCGCTTAACTTATTCCCTCTATCACCAATATTCGTTTGATACCCATTTTCTGTGGAAATGATAAAATCATGTGCATTGGCAATTTTGGCGGCTTTTTCTACTTCGGTTTGGGAGCAATTTGGAAGACCAAAGGTAATATTATTAAAAATAGTATCATTGAATAAAATAGGTTCCTGAGAAACTACGCCAAAAAGGCTGCGCAAATTGCTCAATGATAGCTTTTTAATATCAATACCATCAATTAAAATCTCGCCACTATCATTATCATAAAATCGGAGCAACAAATCAATTAACGTTGTTTTACCTGAACCAGAACTTCCCACCACTGCTATTACTTTTCCCTTTGGAATAGATAGATTAATATTATCTACTGCTTTTCTAGTTTCGTTAGCATAAGCAAAATTAACATTTTGAAAATCAATTGCTCTACTAAAAGTAATAACTTGTTGAGGTTCGGCAATTTCATTAATAGTTGGTTCAATACTTAAAATATCATCAATTCTATCGACTGCCGCCATGCCTTTCTGGATATTATAAAAGGCATTGGAAAAAGCTTTAGTGGGCTGACTTACATTAAAAAAAGCGAATAAAAACGCCAAAAATGTTTCTGCTGCCAATTCTCCAGAAAATACTAAGGCAGAACCATACCAAAGTAGAATCGCCACCATCGTAACACCCAAAAATTCAGATAATGGAGAAGATAAATCTCGTCGCCATAATAAACGAGTTAACAAATAGCTGTAATCATCATTTTCTTTTTGGAACTTAGCGGCTTGCGAATGCTGAGCATTAAAACTTTTTAGAATCCGCAATCCAGATAAATTTTCTTCTAACATCGCTACCAAATCGCCCAACCTTTCTTGTACTTTGCTAGATTTCTTTTTTAAGGTTTTACCAATGCCGCCAATAATAATCCCTGTAAACAGCATCAAACCAAACACAAAAAGCGTCAATTGTGGACTTACATATAATAAAAATATTAAGCTACCAATAATGACCAAAGGTTCTCTGAAAACAGTTACTAAAACATTGAAAATACTTATCTCTACTTCTTGTACATCTATTGTCATTCGTGCTAATAAATCCCCTTTTCGTCTTTCCGAAAACCAGCCTAAATCTAAGTTCGTTATTTTTTCAAATAATTGCTGCCGAATATCTCGCACCATTCCATTCCGTACAGGAGACATAAAAAAAGCAGCCAAATAACGAAATAGGTTCTTAAAAAAGAAAACAAGAATAATGCCTATACAGACATAGATCAATGCGCCTTCTTTTCCATCTGCCTGTATCATCGCACTTAATTGGTAATTGGTATATTCCTTGATTCCATCTAAAGTCCAAGTAAACTCAGGTTCTTGTAAAATTGGTTGTTCTACGCCGAACAGGATTTGTAAAAAGGGGATAATGGCAGGGGCACTTACGACCGTGAATAATGCCGTTAGGACATTACAAAAGATACTCAAGGCAATGAGTCCTTTATATTTTTTAGCATAATTTAATAAGCGCCAAAAGCGAGTCATGGAGTTGCTGGTTGCCCCGATGAATCGGGATAAACTTGGTTGCTAGTTTTTGAGGTAACCAGCAACTAGTATCAATTAATCGACAAAGATTTAAACGTTTTTCGCCCAACTAACTGGTCGTATCGAGCCCCAAAAGGGCGAAAATAAATTAGAATAGTATAATCATTTTCTGCTTCAAACCAATTGCCATCAAAATAAGTAGCATCAACTGCCTTGGTCTTTTTATCTACTACCGCATAAGTATAATTATAATAGCCCTGTTTTAATAAAATATCAGCAGCATAGAGTCCTAATTTTTCGCTATAGGCCAATCTAAACTTTTCTTTAATTTGCCAATCAGTTAGTTTTCCATACAAATAAACAGCTTTATCGTAAAAAGGAACTTGCTTTTCGATAGAAAATAAGACCAAGCCATAATCTGTACGTAGCGGATTATTGTCTTCATCAATATTCCCTAATGTAAAATTGCCATTTATATCCCTAAAATATTGGTAAGCATAAGGGCTTAAATCTATATCCGGTTTTAAGGTTACCTCGTAAACATCCGTATATTCCTCGATCAGCGCTATCCCTTCTCCTCTAAATCTAAAACTTCTTAAATCTAGAAATCTATATTCTTTTCCCGCAGGAAAACAAACTTTATTCTGGTAATCAAAAACAATTTTATCTCTGTTAATGGCGTAAGGTTTAATGTCAACAATTGCATTATCCCACCTGCCATTTTGCAGGACAACTGCTCTTACTTCTTTTCTAGGTTCTCTCTCTCCTAGATTATAAGGGGTTACGATAAAATCAATCTCTTGGTGTGTTTTTACTCTACTGGCATTGGCAGCCCGCATTAAGGTTAAATCAATTTTTGCTTTTGTTTCCACCACCATAAAACGACGGGTAAAAAGCGGCAATTTATCTCCATCCGTTTCATAAACGACTAAGATATAGTTCCCTGACTTGGTCCAATTCATATTATCATTAGGCAATTCAAATTCGTAATGCGTAAATTCTGTCAAGGTATTAGAAGAGAAATCAGCATCATCCAATTGATCTTCATCAAAACCATCAATGTACTCCATGGTACTCAAATCGGAAGGTTGCCAATTGGCATCACAATGAATGATTGTATAATAAATATCTCTAACCTGTTCATTTAAATCATCAAAACTTACCGTAAAAGAAGAATCTTCCCCTAATTCAATAATAGGCTGAGTTAAAGGAAAATCCATTACGTGAAACTTGACGGCATGAATACTTTCATCATAGATGGCGTCCTCATATTCGATGCCTTCTATTTGGGCAAAAGTGAGTGTATAAAAACCTAATAATAAAAGTATGCTTACTATTTTTTTCATTAAATTATTTTGTGTTAGTACACTATAGGAACGGTTCAAAATATCTTTACATTTTAGAATTGCAACTTACTGATTATCAGTAGTATTTTTAATTTTAATTGTCATTTTAATTTTAATTCATTCCATAACAAAAATTTATTGATATTTCGCTTCGGCGCCTCGGCGGAGAACAAGTAAAATGATAAAAAAACTTTTCCTACTCCCTTACCTTAATATCAGCATTAAAATTCATAACATTTAACGGATTTACTTTTTCTACTGCCTCCACCATTTTTCCAACCTAATTGAAAAGGATTAAATTTAATAGCCGCATAAAAATCAGCACCTGTCAGGCTTTTGCGACCAAAAAAACTACCTATATTTTCTGTCCCAAAAGTAATAAAAGCTAGTCTTGCAGCCGCCCCTACTTGAAGCTGTTGCCAATTATAAAGGGAGACTGGTAAAAAAGCAGACACCCAGCGACTTTCATATCTTGGTGTTACCGCAAAAAGATTTCCTCGTTCTACACTTATTTCACCAATAGGTACTCGTTGGACTAAAGTAGCATTAATATATACATTTTCTCGAATTGCCAAGTCCGCCTGTAGACTAAAGGCACTAGGCAACCAAACTTCGTAAGTATCCCCTACCAAAGAAATATCAGGTGCACCAAATAATTCATCATTTAATTGAGCCAGCCCGTCCCTAAAGCCAGTAACATCATTTAGGTTTCTTGGGTCAAAGAAAAAAGGAGTATCAATATCGATTAAATGTGTCTCTGTATTTTCAGTAAACCTAATTTTTCCAATGTCCAATATAGATAGCCCTAATTTGATACCTGAGCCATCTTGATAGTCAAAAGAGGCAAACGTCAGACCTATATCTAAACCAAAACCTGTTCCGCTTTGCTGCAAATTTAGCGATTCATCGTCGATACTGGAATTGGTAAACCCTATGTCAATATTAGCTCCATTATTAAAATTTAGTGCATCTAGCTCTAATTTAGTAACATCTAGTGTATTATTATTTCTAATAAAAAATGACTCAAATCCTTGTAAATATTTTAGATTAATGCCGAGGCCAATTTGCCCATTATTCGTTTCGCTTTTATATAGATAATTAACGCCTATTTCGCTCCAAGTCATGCCAGCCACACTCGAAGGAAAAACACTATAATTCTCTCCTGGGCGAACACTTTGATAATCATAATACCCTAAAACTGCAGGGATGTTAAAACCGCTTACCATTGTTCTAAAATTAGTAAAAAAACCAAAACTATGGTTTTCAAAATTTAATAGAATGGCTGGACCAGTTATTGTAGTTACTGCTGAAGCAAATTTGTTTTCGCCAAGTGCAGCAAAATCAAACACGACAGCCCCTGCTGGAAATTGCTGGTCACTAGGAAAATCCGTTGCTAGAAAAAGTCTACCCGTATTGCTTAGGACGTCTGACACACTCGCATTTCTATAACCACCAAAATTATTTTCTATAAATAATCCAATTGCCCCCAAATTAACATCCCATTGAAAAGGAGTGGTTAAATTATTAGCAGGGTTAGCAAAAATACTATTGATTCCCGAATAATTTTCTGTTCTTAAACCTAGTTGTTCTTGTGCAACGGAGGATAGGAAACAAAAACAGAAAAATGGTATTAGAAAAGTAGTATATTTCATTATTTGATGTTTATATATTAATGACGATAAAAGTTGGGTTAAGATTGCTTTTTTAGCTATAAATTGTGGCAACCAACTGCCTTTTACCTCCATAGTTCCTAAATTCACATAAATAGATACCTTGCCAGGTCCCTAAATTAAGTTGATGATTGGTAATAGGAATAGAAATGGACGAACCAACTAAAGTAGATTTGATGTGTGCAGGCATATCATCTGAGCCCTCCAAAGTGTGAGTTAAGTAAGGTTCGTTTTCTGGCACTATTTTATTAAGTATACTTTCGAAGTCTACTCTAACAGAAGGATCAGCATTTTCATTAATTGTTAAACCAGCAGACGTATGTTTAATGAATAAATGAAAAATAGGGATAAATTTAGAAATCACCACAATCTGTTACAATCAGGAAAAATAAAACTATTTAATTTAAAAATGGTTAAATATCTTTTTTCTTCTGATTTTAAAAAGTGTACTTTTGACACTAATGTAGTTCAAACAATTTAGCAATATGAACCAAAAACATAAATATATTTGTATTCACGGACATTTTTACCAACCACCTAGAGAAAATGCTTGGTTAGAAACGGTTGAACGACAAGATTCTGCTGAACCTTTTCATGATTGGAATGAGCGAATTAACTTTGAATGTTATGCACCAAATGCTGCAGCTAGAATCAAAGAAGGAGAAGAAATTACTAAAATTGTAAATAATTATCAAAAGATTAGTTTCAATTTTGGTCCTACCTTACTTTCCTGGATGGAAAAAGCAGATAAAGACACTTATAACAAAATTTTACGAGCAGACCAGACTAGCTGCAAAAAATTTAACGGACATGGATCAGGTGTAGCTCAGGCTTATAGCCACATGATTCTACCATTGGCTAATCAACGGGATAAAGATACACAAGTCATTTGGGGAATTAAAGACTTTGAAAGTCGGTTTGGGCGCAAACCCGAAGGCATGTGGTTAGCAGAAACGGCAGCGGACACCCAAAGTTTGGAAACACTAGCTAGGCATGGTATTAAATATACTATTTTAGCGCCTCGCCAAGCAAAGGCGTTTCGTAAAATTGGAGACGAACATTGGACAGCGTTGAGTCATGCTAGTGTTGACCCCAGAAGACCGTATTTATGCAAACTGCCATCTGGAAATTCTATTGCTTTATTTTTCTATGATGGAAATATCGCTCAAGATGTGGCGTTCAAAGGTATTTTGAATAATGGAAAACATTTTGCAGAACGGCTAATCAGTACCTTTGATGATAACGATGAACCACAATTGGTGCATGTAGCAACAGATGGCGAAAGTTATGGGCATCATCACACACATGGAGAAATGGCCTTGGCATTTTGCTTAAATCACATCGAGGAAAATAATTTAGCGATCATCACTAATTATAGTGACTATTTGACAAAATTCCCACCAACTTATGAAATAGAAATTCATCAAAATAGTTCTTGGAGTTGTGTCCACGGTGTAGAACGATGGCGGTCTAATTGTGGCTGTCGAGCAGATGTAAATAATGGTTGGAGCCAAAATTGGCGGCAACCACTTCGAGATTTATTAGACTGGTTACGAGATAAATTAATTCCTATTTATGAGGTAGAAGCCGCTAATTTAATTGTTTCGCCTTGGGATGCAAGAAATGAATACATTCACTTGATTCAAGATCGAAGCGAAGCTGCTTTGAAAAATTTCTTAGAAAAACATGCAACTAAAAACCTAAATGAGCATGAAGTTTCAAAAGTTTTTCGACTTTTAGAAATGCAACGAAATGCTATTTTAATGTATACCAGTTGTGCTTGGTTCTTTGATGAAATTTCTGGTTTAGAAACCAACCAAGTTTTGCAATATGCTTTACGAGCCATTGCCTATGCCAAGCAAGTTTCTGGAGTGGTTCTGCACCCTGAATTTGAAAGTCGCTTAGAAAAAATTCCTAGTAATGTATTTGAGAATGGCGCAGTAAGTTATAGAAATGTGGTTATTCCCACTCGATTAGATTTAGAAAGGGTGGGCATGCATTATGCTTGTGCTTCTTTATTTGAGGCTAATCCTGACCAATTATCTCTATTTAACTATACCATCGAAAATGAATCTTTCGACCGAATTATAGCAGGTAATTATCGGTTAGTGATTGGTCGAACGACGGTCAAATCAAAAATCACACATTCTCGAAAAGCTTTTAGTTTTGCTGTTTTGTATTTAGGCCAACAAAATATTATTGGCAACCTTTCTGTAAAAATGCCTGGTAAACTGTACGAAGAAGCAAGAGAACAATTATTAGAAGGTTTTAGAGCCACAGATTTGGGTCGGGTAATTGGTTTGATGCAAACTTATTTTTCCTCTGAGAAATTTTCTATTTGGCACCTATTTCGAGATGAGAAACGGAAAATTTTTGAACAGATTAATAAAAAGACTCTAGCACAGATAGAGCAGGATTTTAGAGAAATTTATAATGATAATTATCAGCTCATTATGGGAATGAAGAATAGTGGTATTCCTATTCCTGATGTTTACTATAGTGCTTTAAAGCATGTAATTAATACTGATTTACATCGTTTCTTTGATGCCTCTATTTTAAATATACTAGAATTAAAACGCTTGTCTAAAGAATTGACAAAATGGAACCTAAAAATCATCCATCCACAAACTTTAAAATTGGCGGCTGGAGAACGTATTTTTTATGAAGTTCAAAAATTAGGGCATACAGGGATACCTGAAAGTCAAATACAATCATTGGTTGAAATTCTAGAAACTTTAGAAGATATGAATCTAGAATTGAATATTTGGAAAAGTCAGAATTATTATTTCTCTCTTTTAAAAGGTTTTAAAAAAGGAAAACAGCAGTTTGCAAACGATAGCTGGAAAAATACTTTTTTAAAACTTGGTACATTATTAAATATTCGTCCTGTTAGTTTTGAAAATGTATCTGTTCATCATTTAAATTAATATCATTAATACAAAAGATAAAAGAGAGCTAAATGGATATATCTGTTTAGTTCTTTTTTATTTCCCCTCACAAAAAGGAACTTTTACATCAATCATTCGATTATTATATTTATTCATTTGACAATAACTTTTAGTGCATAAAAGGGAATGCTTGAAAAATCAGCAGATTCTCTTTAATTTGCGCCTTCTTTTAATTAGGAAGTTATTATTTGCAAATAATAATTTTCAAGAATCTCTAATAACTTCTAATAATCTTCATTATCATGGGTAAGCGTACAGAAATTGTTGATGTTCTAAAAGCTCCTCAAATTGGAGCAACAATAACCGTTAAAGGCTGGGTTCGAGCATTTCGAAATAATCGGTTTGTCGCATTAAATGATGGCTCTACCTTTAAGACTGTACAAGTTGTGATTGATGCGGATAAGATTGATGAGGCAATCATGAAGCGAATTGGTTTTCATGCTTGTATTGCTGCAACAGGAAAATTAGTAGAATCGCAAGGCGCTGGTCAAACGGTAGAATTAGTAGCGGATTCAGTAGAAATTTTGGGAGATACCGACTTATCAGCCTATCCATTACAAGCGAAGAAGCAATCAATGGAATTCTTACGAGAAAAGGCACATTTTAGAATGCGTACCAATACGTTTAGTGCAGTCTTTCGAATTCGTCATGGTGTTGCTTTTGCCATCAATAAATATTTCAACGACAAAGGGTATTATTATTTGCATACGCCAATTATTACAGGAAGTGATGCAGAAGGTGCAGGGGAAATGTTCAGAATCACCACTTTTGAGCCAAATAATGCCCCTACAACCGAAGACGGTAGCATTGACTATAGCCAAGATTTCTTTGGTAAGGCGACTAACATAACTGTTTCGGGACAATTACAAGCAGAAATTGGTGCTTTGTCTTTAGGTAAAGTATATACTTTTGGACCAACTTTCCGAGCAGAAAACTCTAATACTTCTCGACACTTAGCAGAATTCTGGATGATTGAACCAGAAATTGCTTTTGCGGATATTTATGATGACATGGATTTGGCGGAAGATTTTTCTAAGTATATCATCAACTATATCCTAGAAAATTATCCAGATGACTTGGCTTTCTTGGATAAGCGTATTCAGGATATGGAAAAGAATATGAAGAAAGAGTTGCGCCGACCGATGAGCCTAATTGATACCTTGAAATTTGTCATCGAAAACGATTTTGCTAGAATTACTTATACCGAAGCGATTAATATTTTAAAACGTTCTAAGCCTTACAAAAAAGGTAGGTTTGAATTCCCTGTAGATTGGGGAATTGACTTACAAGCGGAACACGAAAGATGGTTAGTAGAAAAGCATTTTAAAAAGCCAGTCATCGTTAGAGATTATCCAAAGGACATCAAGGCATTTTATATGCGTATGAACGAGGATGAAAAGACCGTAGCAGCAATGGATGTTTTATTTCCTGGCATTGGCGAAGTCATCGGTGGTTCGCAAAGAGAAGAACGCTTAGATAAATTGCGTAAGCGAATGCAAGAAATGAATGTACATGAGGATGAATTACAATGGTATTTAGACTTAAGAAAATTTGGTGGTGCACCACATGCTGGATTTGGTCTAGGTTTTGAGCGAATCATTTTATTCATTACAGGAATGGCAAATATTCGAGATGTGATTCCTTTTCCTCGGACACCTGGGAATGCAGAGTTCTAATTACAAGATAATAGGATTATTCAAGATTTATATGATCAATTAAATAAGGAAGGAGGTGCTGGGAAGTACCTCCTTAGACGGGGCAATATGGCTATAGTAGAAATTAAGCGTTTTGCAGCGTGTATGCCAACAAGCCAAAGCATAACTTATCAAGTGCTAGACCATGCCCTAAAATCAATCCATAATACCCTTCTCCTGTTTCCATCAATGGCTACCCTTACCAAATCCCCATAAGATACCAAGGCTTTTTTCTTCTTCAGTTTGAGCGAACAAGCTTTACGGATGGACGGGTATATCTGAATCAAAAATTGAGTAGTGAGCAGGAGGTCATAAAGGCATTATCATTTCAACAGAGATAAAATGAATGTGTCTATTTTCTTTTTTAGAGGTGTCCAAATGGATGCCTATAGGAAATAATTTTCAACAGCAAATTGATATTGATTGATAAAAATCTCCTTAAAAGCATGGATATTATTTTGCTCATAGAAAAGCAATATGGCTTTTTTGTAATTGACTACATTTACACTTCTATAGGATAAGGGGCAATTATTTCCACTCATTAAGATACCATTACCTACAATCCGTCCAGTTCTTTTATTCCTATCTTCAAAAGGTTGAATGTAAGAAATAAGCAAAGTACTTAATAAAGCCTTTTCAAAAAAATTGTCCTTTTGATTGAGTAAGCTACTCATGCTTTCAAGATACTCTCTTATTAGAAATGAATTGTCTGGCGGTCGATATTGCGTACCAGTTATACCAACCAACCTAGAGCGGATGTTTCTAGCAACGCCTAAATCTTTGGTTAATATTGAGTGGATGTCTTCAATATCTTTTACACGGATAGTCTGGAATAAATCTGGATGCAACCGTAAATAATCTAAAGCATACTTGTGATTGAGTAGCATTATGGCTTCCTCCTTAGTATTTCTATCAGATTCTATTTTATATTTAAGTAATTGTTCTGTATCTAGTAAATCGTAAGTATTACCTTCAATTTGTGCAGACTTCCAACTAAGTAGCCTGTCCAGTTAATAGTGACAGGTAGATTTTGTCATAAAATTTGTCGAGAACAAGGCAAAATTTCTTTGCATAGCCGTCGCTACGGAAATAAATTTTAACGAAGTTATCGGCAATATTTTATCAAAAGATACCGACAGTATTAACTGGACAGACTACTAAGTTCAATCGTTAATCTTTCAAATTCCTTATTATATAAAGTCTCTGGATAGTCTACTAAATTAGATTGGTAGGTTGCTGTCAGGTCGGCTAAAAGACTTAATTCAGTACTAGTAAATACCTGCTCTCCTTCTAGTAGTTTAAATATATCGGCATTAAAAGTCTTAAAAACTTTTCTAGCATCTGGTTCGACTTGAAAGTAAGTCTTCGTATCAATGATTTTATGAAAATGATAAGTAGGTGATATTCTATAGGTGGTATATCTACCTTTTCCAATTCTACTAATAATACCAACTTTTACTAATTTAGCTAAGTCTCTATTAATACTAGGAATAGAAATGTCTAAATCTAACATTTCTGCCATTTCAGAAATACTAACTAATGGGTAACTTTCAAGAAAGGCTACTATTTTCTCTTGTCTTAATGTGATTTTTTTTTCATCCTATCACAAATATACTTCTATCCTATCAAAAATGATAGATTGGAAGGCGTAATGTGATAGATTGGAGGATTTAAAGAGAGGTAGGAATGATTAGTTATTTTCATTTTTTTGGGCAAAAACGCACCTTTGAACGCATCTAATGTTCATAAAAAACAATAACCTACTGTAAATCAATACAGTAGGTTATTTATTTGAGGTCGGACGCGAATCTCAAATTTTAAATATATTGTCTTGATTATCAATTAGTTGAATTTTTTAAAACGGAAAATGTGCGGTCAACTGTGCGGTTTGGTAAGTAAAAAGTGAAAATTTATACTAAACTAGCTCAAAAGCATTTTTTACCTTGACATACTTAGTATTTATTTTTGGAATATTAGTTTTAGTGTGGACTATATTTTGAGTACCAGGCTTTTTTAATTCAATAAACTTTACAAAACCCTCATTAGGAATTTCATCTATAAAGTTAGGATTATCCCAAAGGAAAGCGACAAAATCAAAAGCAAGTGAAATCCTTTCCTCTACACTTTGTTTATTTTCCATAATTTATTTTTTCTTTTTTTGTAAAAATCTGAATTTGTAAAATTCCCACTTATCAATCAAATCAACTTTGGCATAATTCAACCCTTCTCTAGGCGTTAAATCAAATTCTGTTTTTCTTTGACTTCCATCAGGAAATAATTCATCCCTATGAAAAAAACCGTGTGACCAATCAAACCTTACTATCGCTTCCCATTTATTATCAATAATGGATTCATATTGTACTACAGTATCTTTGACATCGCCACCAACTTTTTTAAAACGCATCCTAATTCTATCAGTTGTAGGGTCATTTAGTGGGATAAAAAATTCTTTGTCGTTTTCGTTCATAAAATGTTTACAATCTAAACTTGCAAATAATACGCATAACGAATTTACAAATAAACGAATGATAATCAAATTTAGTTTGGAATAATTTATTAAATATAATTAAATTCCGTTAAATCCTGTAAAAGACAAGCGATAATCATCAACAAAAAAAAGGCATCCAAATGGACACCTTCAGTTTTCAAAAACACGTTATTGACTATTTATATTTCTTTCTACTTTAGAAAAGATAATACTTTTATTACCTCCTGCTCACTACTTAACTTTTGATTTAGATATACCCGTCCGTCCGTAAAGCTTGTTCGCTCAAACTGAAGAAGAAAAAAGCCTTGGTATCTTATGGGGATTTGGTAAGGGTAGCCATTGATGGAAACAGGAGAAGGGTATTATGGATTGATTTTAGGGCATGGTCTAGCACTTGATAAGTTATGCTTTGGCTTGTTGGCATACACGCTGCAAAACGCTTAATTTCTACTATAGCCATATTGCCCCGTCTATCTCGTAAAATTGCATCACAATCAGTAACCCAAAAACTTTTGGAATGGGGTAGGTTTGTTTTCGTCCAGTTTTGGAAATACTTATCAGGTGAATGTTCGCCTATTGGTTTTTTTTCTCTACCATTCATTTTTTGTTTTCTTGGTTTTTGTAAGTTTAAATCATTTGGCGAATGGTTTCATAAACATCAATAGGAAGGTGAATTTTTAACGTAGGCAAATGTTCTGCCTGTATATCGCCACATTTCACCCATGCAGTTAAAATCTCTTTTCCTGTTGGTTCTCCTGCTTCTACGTCTCGAATATCATCTTCACTACTTGGCAATGGTAAATTATTTCTTCGTAATTCAGTTGTGAAATATTCCCCCTTCAGTTGGGATTGGTGGACAAGCTGCCCATCGAGTATAAAAAGACAATCGAAATACGGAAAGGCATGTGAACAATAACGCTGAATCGTTCTAAATTCAACATCTATCAATTCGACCTTTTTGCCGTTTGCAATTTTTTGAAGTTTTGTTTTTGCATTCATAATTCTATTACTATTATTTTGATTAAGCCATCATCACTATAGGCGTGATAAATTTCTTGATACTCCGATTCTGTAAAAGTTCGATGCTCGTTATAATATTGCCCGTTGCTCTCAAAAAAAACCAAAACTTCATCTTGATTCAGACCATATTTTTCTAATACTGCCTTATTACCTTTTTTCGCAAGATTCAAGGCAGATATATTGCCCTGACTTATTTCTGTTAAAACCTGTTTAGCCGTTCCTTTCATCATTTAGTATTTTTACGGCCATTGGCATTTTGAACCTTTTAAAGCCGTTATTCATATCATTAGCGGTTATTTGCCGTCCGTCATCGTGAAATAACCTACCTTCAATAAGGGCTTTTAAAATTAATTCGCTTTGCCCTTTTTCGGAGGTTGGTAAATCTTGTTTTGTAGCCTTACCGTCGGCTAAATCTTGCAATAGTCCTTTTGCTGTATCACTCATTTTTCTTGTTTTTTACATGGGATGAAGCAGGAACAATGAAAAATAATTGACTATTGGGATAGCGTTCTAATAACTCGATTTCGTTTAAATGCTCTTTAGTGGCTTCATCTAAAAAAAGTAAATCCCCTGTTTGCTGCTTGATATTGTTTCTATCGTATTGCCATCCATTGACGGCAACAAAAAACTTAAATCCACTATTACCATTCATTTTTATCCTTGCCGCTTGACGTTCCTGCTTACTGCCTTGTAATTTGGCTAATAATTCTTTATTGTTCATCCTTTACCATTTCTGCGAGTTGTTGCAAAACTATGTTTGCTTCTTCCTCGCTTAGTTTTGAAAAATCAATCTTCTCCAATTTTTGCCGTTGTTTGGGGACCACATACTCAATCATTTTTAAGTAACTCGTCACATAATCTTTACCCTCAAGCTTATTCAATTCCTTTAAGAATTTATCAAATTTATTTTCTAAAAAATCAGATATTAACCCTTTTATCTTGGCTGTAGCCCTGTTTGGAGTACCTGCTTTTCTACCCCCTGTTTTAACACCTTTTGCCATTTTTCTACTTTTTTCTACTTTAGATAATATCAATAATTCAGTTCACCAATACTGCCGTCACCTTGTAAATAATTATCCATTGCATTCTCTAATTCATTTACAGTTCTAACTGATAAAACAACGATGTTCGGCAATACTTTAACCTTATTGAAATTATCATTATCAAGCCGAAATAGTACCACCAAACTTTTTTTAATTTTTGATTCTATCTTACTCCATTTTTCTTTGACCAGGGGGAACGAATCAAGGGTAACTTTACTGCCTATCGAAAAATAAAGCTGCCTAGATTTTGAAATTAATGGAAGGTAGATATTGATTCGCTCAATACTATTCAATTGGAGCAATTCTATGTTTTCACTATGACGAAATTTGTAAACATTCTCTATAGCTTGCATGAACAGTTCATGCCTTTTAGTTGGATAAATCCCCTTAGCTAAAAGTGAGTCAGTAGCATTATAGACTCTCGCATTATGCAATATTTTCTCGATGTTTCGTGTTGCTTCCATTTACTTTTTTTCAGAAAAAGTAGTACCTCAACTTTTTGAGATACTACATTGACTTATAGAAATAAAACTTTCAAAATGAAAAACAGAAATGATGAATGAAAAACTTAAATTAGACCTTTGTTTTTCTTGTAATGTAGGATAGTGTCGTGGACTGTATATTGGCTTGAATCTTTCTGATTGTCTTGTTCTGTTTTCTCTTTATCACTCAATCCTGTGCGTTTTAAAATATCCATTGCGCCCCAGTTGTCGGCTTCTGTTCTAATATATCCATCAGGAGCTTCTTTAGTTTTCGATATTGTTTTAAAAACTAAAGTGTCGTCTAGCTTAATCGCTTTACCACCTGCTTTTTTTTCTGCGTAAACTTTTGAAATTATCCTTGCATTGGGATTGCTAGGAATATCAACAAGACTGCATTCTCTTATCTCACATTTTGTGATTGTTACGCCCTTTTGCCCTCGAATTTTGTCTTTTTCATCATCACTTACCGCCTTTACTGCTAGTCCGATGGATGCACTCGTTATAATCCCTTTTTCGACCTTATCACCAATCTTTACAGCAAAATCGTCTGCCGTATCAATATAAGCATCTGCTACTACTTGCCCGTTTTGTTTTTTGATATTTTTCCAAATCCCAATTGGTAAGTTTAATTCGTTTCTGCTATTAAGCCTGCTAGGACGAAGGTGGTTAAATAGCATTATAGGATTGGCTTTGAATCTAGTTAAATCTACTCCCTCAACTATAATTCTTTCTGAATGACTATCAAGGCTTGAATCAGTTAGAACAAATGTTCCCACGTTTCTTAAATCTGCCATTTTGTTATTTTGTTTTCTATTTGGTTTTTAAAAAAATTGCCTTAACAGCAAGCTGTTTTACTTATTTTTGCGCTGTTTTGCGCTGCTTTCATAATATCTGAAATATCTACTTTCCCCCCTTTTGCTAATCGCTGCATATAGCCCTTAATTTCGAGGATTTCTTCAAGTTGGTATCGAAGTTGAGACATTGAAGAACAGTAAAAAACGTAGTTATCATTAACTTTTTCTACATCATTTTGAACGCCTTGCAAGATATTAATAAATACCCCCCTGTTGCGTTCAGATTTTACACGCTCGATGTATTGCAGTAGCACCTCATTACTAATTTCTACTTGCGAATTAATAACAGTTTCCTCAATTGAAGGAGGTAGTAAAGTAGCAAAAAGATCAATCTTTTCTTTAGTGCGCAAAAAACATATTTCTGACAATTTTTGATACTGCTTTTTGTTATAAAGCGTAACTGCTTGCTGTGTTTTTTCTAATTTCTTAGTTAAGTCTTTTTCGTTGTCGAAAAGTAAACTTAGACTCAAAGACAAATTTTCTGTTTTCATTTCAATGATTTTAAATTTTAAAAAATTATTGTGTAACAAGTTCATTTCCTCCAATTTCAGAAGGAGAAATAAACTCTTTAAGATTAGTTTCTAAGACTAACCATTTGCCCCGATAAACCCCCTTTATCTCCCCTTGCTTTAGTTTTTTTTGTATGACTCTTTTACTAAAGGGTAGTATATTCTGCAAATCATCCACAGTATAGATTTTGTCCTTAAACATTATTCATTTTTTGAAAAATTTACGATTCGTTTTTAGTGATATTGTTACGCAAAGATACGCACACTAAACGAAATAAGGTTGTTATCTTTGAATCGCATACATCAATTGATGTAAGAAAATTAAAAAATTAAAGCGTACAACAATCTTCTGCCGTCCTCATAGCTGAATCAACCAAGCCCCTCGGCAAATCTAACTTGATAATTATTTGTTGATTGCTCAATCCCTTACTACTATACTTCCTTATTAGCATCCTAGCAAGGTCGTAACCTTCCATAAAGCTCAATATATCGGACTGGAATAATTCTACATTCTCAATCTTGTATTCTTTCACGTAGATAGCTATAAGACGCTCTACTTGCTTTTTTGTTAACTTGTGTTTTCCTACCATTATACTGCTTTTTGTTTGTTAATAAATTCGTACACTAATCTTTTGGATAGAATAAGTCTAATACATCGTCTAAGAAAAAATAAACTTTAGTAGATTGGTCAAAATTATATTTTTGCAATCTTCCCTCCCTTGCTGCTGCATCTAAGGTGGATGCCCCTATTGGTACATACTCTAATATTTCTTTTTTTGTCATAGGGATTTTTCGGCGTTTAGCCTCATAGTGTTTGGCTACAGCCTTTACTGCATTGAGTGAAAAATACTCTGCATATTGTTTGATACTAAATCCTTTATACTTTATATTTTCTAACTCCTCGATTTTTATTTCTTCTATTTTAATTGTTTTATCTTTATTCATGTATTAATCATTCTATTTTGGTTATCTCCATTTATCAATTAACTTTTTGTTTAACGATATTATTTTAGGTTGATTTATGCCGCTTCTTTAATCGCTCATTTAATTTTGTCATTTCATCTTCTACCGTAAGTTTTTTTCTTGACTTAATGTATTTAACAAGGTCATCTTCAAAAAAAAACCAAACACCACCTGGTTTATATCCTTGGACAATTCCTTTGTTGGCTAGTTTTCTCAAATACTCTTCAGTTATGCCCAGAAAAGCAGCAGCTTCTCCGACAAATAATTTTTTAGATTTAATCTGATTGGATATTTTCTTATCTATTAGAGCTTCTATTTTTTTGAGTTGCTCGGCAAATAATCTTTTAACCAATTCTTCAATAAATTTCTCAAACATAGCATTGATTTGAATAAATAAGAGAGGGCATAAACTAAGCTTATGCCCTTTGGTTCTAAAAAATAAATTTCTGAAAATCTTTTTTGAGTCTTTTTGTCATTTTTTTCATTTCTTTAATAAAATCATCGTCGTTGTCGTACTCCATGTAATTGATGTACTCCTTAAAAGCTTCGCCCAGTAAATCTATATTTTCTTTGATATTTTCGTAACTGCTGTAATAACCTCCAAATTCATCCCAAAAAACCTTTGGCTGACCATTTATCGCTTTGGGTATCGGCTGACTTATCTGCTGTATTGCAGATGTGTGATAGCAGCGAGAAATAGAAAGAAACCAACCTGCACTAGCTCTTTCCTGTTTTTCTATTTTTGTGATTTTTTCGCTCGAAATGAATGATGTTGTCATTGTATCAATCCATCTATTTAAAATCCACAAATCTTTTGCTGTTGGATTCTCGAAAATGTTAATTTTAGCCATAACTATTATTTTTAAAAGTGATTAAATAATAGTTTTCTCAATAGTATTTGTCCTTCTAACATGGACTTTTTTTAGTAAATCTAATATCACAGTACATTTTTTTTAGCGGCTAATTAAGCCCGAATCATGAAAGATTCGGGCTAATTTTTTGCTCAATATAGACTAAGCCAATCTATACAAAATGCGCTGTGCATAATGAGTTTACCCTATCTATGTTGGGAAGTCCACACCCTCATATAGGCAGGGTAAACAATATCTTTATATTGGGTACTGTACTTTTACCGTACTCCTTTTTCTAAATCTTCTTTCTTTGACTTCTTTAATCTTTTTCCTCATTAATTCATGTACTTTTTTATCTTTTTCCCACTTCTCTAATCGCTCTTTATACCAATCCAAAATTCCATAATCTTTACATTCTTGATAACATCGAGCAAAAGCATTATCCCACAAATCTTGCCCTGCTTGATTCAATTCAGCAAATGCAAACGTTCTTTGCATCTCATGTGTAACCCACCTCTTGACTCTCCATGTAATATTGGGCTTTTTGGTAGTAGGAAGTCGCTCTACTTCTATAGCATCAAAATAAGGATAAAAGCAAGGCTGTATTTTTTCACGCCTAGATTTATTCGATTCGCCTGTAACGGGGATTAAGACATATAATTTTTGCATTTGAGATTTCATAATACCAGCTAAATATTTATTATCTTCTAACCTAGTCCAATCAAAGTTTTTGATTGTTCTAATGGCTTTAGTTTTTAATGTTATTTCTAGTCTTTCGACTTCCTCTTTATCCAGACCATTTTTAACCCAAAAGTCTTTGATATAGGTTTTATTTTTTTCACCATTCGCTAGTTCTTCGGTCTTATTGTAAATTCTGCAAAACTTATCACTACTTCTACTCCCTATATACCCCCCTTGCATCGTACAATCATGTTTATATTCAACTGACATTTTAGCTTTACCTAATTTTAGATATTTACCATGAAGCAAATCTGTAAAATCATTCAAAAAATCACCTCCATCTACTGCTATGTCTAGTCGGGATATATTTTTGATGGTAGCATTCATTTTTTCTAAAACATATTCCAAACAAGTGATATACCCTGTTCTATATAGCCAACAATTTTCGACTTTTATTGTCGAAAGATTCGCATCTATAATGGAAGCCCTTGGAGAAGTAGAAATTTGCAAAAATATTTCGCTATACAACAACAGCTCGTAACAACATTTAAAATCCTTTATTCCATTCTCCTTTGTACCTCCAGATTTCACCAACAAAACACCTTCTCCAAAACTGATTGTTTCTGGTGGATTCTCGGCATCCTTCACAAGCAATGGAGACAATATAGAAAATTGAAAGTAATCTAAAGAAATTGTCAGCTTTTCGGGCTTGTGCGTGTATTTTTGACCCCCCTTATAGTTATAGGGGGTCAAAAATACAGGAGGATTATTGTTAAAGATGCTATTGATACCTATTAACTCTTTATTAATCAGTTCTTTAGACTCATTTTTTAATACTTTTTTATGTTGATTTTTTTTACTCACTAAATTGTCGTGAAAAATTGAGGTGAAAAATGGATGAATTTGAGCCAAAAATTGCTACTTTATTTACTTCTTTTAACCCTCCCTCTTTTTAACTTTTTTCCATTAGTTTTTTCCCAGAACGATTGCCGACAAGAAGTACTACAGTACATCTTTTTTTTGTTCTTGTACTGGAATGATTCACCACAATTCAAACAATTTTTTTCACCGACGATTTGACCAGAAATAACCATCTTTTTTTCATCGGACGATAAATCGTCTAAAGACAAGGTTTGCACGTTCTCTGAATCTTCGCTAGAAGTAGCGTCTATTTCTACCGTCGCCACTATGTTTTTTTCATTGGTCAAATTCTTTGAGAAGTCTGTATTCTCAATATTGAACAGGTTGTAATAATCATGCTTCTTTGGTAATCCTAGATAGTGACCTTCATGCTCATTCTCATTCGTTTGAATAGCCGTTATTCTTGCGAAGTGGAAGGAACGCTTTTCTACATACCATTTATTCGCCCATTTGTAAAAAACGTTGAATAAGCGATTATTTAACCCCATGCAAAAGATACCCCATAAAGATGGTGGAAGTGCTGATTCCTCATAACCAATCTCTATACCCGAACCTTTTCTAAGGAAGGAATAATAACCAGTACCAAAAAGTCTTTAGTCGTCTCCAAATAACAGCCCGTGTCACCACCTGCGCCCCTTTGCGTCCTCCTAATTCAATAGCTGCACAAATCAAGATAATTGCTGCTATAGTCAAAGGAATAGAGAACCATAAGGATAAGGAGCTTAATTTGCTTCGACCGATAAACCAGATTGTCACGGCTTGCGTCAACGCACTAATCACCTGTGCCAATTTACCCGTTAAATCAATGGCAGGAATAACAGGATAGAACAGGTTACGAAAATTTATATCAGTAGCTTTCTCAAAAATTAGTTTCAAATCAATTCTATTTTGCATAATTTTGAATCGTTAATTCGCTTAACAATAACCGCTTTAGGTCTATGTCGCAATGAGCCTTTAGCGGTTTTTTATTGGATAGGGTAGAACAATTATCCTACCCCCTTCATAGTTATGCGGCAAGTGCCGCACTTACCAAATGGCTAATACTCAAAGTACCTTCCACTTTTAAAAATTTCTCTGGTAGAAAGCTCCTAAAAGCTCCGTCCGACACACTCCAAAAAGTGACCTTATGAGATTTAGAAACTCTTTTCTTAGTGTTTACCTTTGGTTCTGGCAGGAATGCAGGATTTAAAGTGGCTAACCTTGTTGTCTCTGTACCATCGGCTTTCTGAAAAGTGATTTTTAGGATATTCTTTTTCAATTGCTCCTTTAGTCTAAATACTTTCCACGCTAATTTTTGACACTCACCCCATGCCAATTTAACTTTTGCTTGAATGGCGTGAGCGAAAGAAAGAACAGCCGACCGATTGATTTTTATTGAATTTTTCATATTATTATCTTTAGATTGTTGTATTAAAATAATTACAATACAAAAGTAGTCGTTTTTTGTATACTATGCAAATGATTATTGATAAAAATAGTCGTATATTGCATTTTATTTAACATTAAAAGACTATAATATGATTTTTCAAGGGTCAACTACATTATTAATGTCTGATTTAAAGATTAATAGGATTAAAGCGGTCTTAGCCGAAAAAGACAAAACTTCTAAATGGCTTAGTCAAGAACTAAAGAAGAATAAAGTCACAGTATCAAGATGGTGTCGAAATGTCCAGCAACCACCACTAGAAACCTTGTGGGAAATTGCCAATTTGCTAGATGTTCATATTTGCGAATTACTACTTGATAATAAATCTGAAGGGAATAATAAGTCTGATAACTAAATCATCAATTTATTACTTAAATAGGGTAGGCAGTCACTCGTTACTGATTGCCTTATTTTCTCCTACCTCATTTCAACACCAATTCAACAAATGCCAATCCAGCTTGATAGGATTGTTCCGTCTTCTCTTGATTGCCCAACTCATTTAGAAAGTTTAGAAGTGAATTTATTTCTTCAATAGTAGGATGTTCCTTTTCTGGTAATCTCCGTTTGGTATAAGCTGCTATCTGTGCCGTCTTTAACTCACTTGCTTCTAAATCGGTATATCTAAAGAATACATTCATCCAAGTCCAAGAAGGATAGGATTTATTCAAATAGTCAATAAACCTAGTTAAGTTATTCGTTGTCCTCCTATCCCTTAATTTTATCCCATTTTTCACAAAGGTGAATTCAATTAAATATTTATCACTTGGATTTCTAAAATCTTTCCACAGGGTTTCTGTTACTGTAAATTCAGTATTTTTTATTAACTCAACCATAAATTATATTTTGATGATAGTGTCCTTGATATAGGTGTCTATGATACCAGCGTCTTTGATAAAGAGGTCAATGATACCCGTGTTCACTTCGTAAGCCCTTTTTTATCATATTATAAATTATTAAATCCTCAATAATGAGGGTTTTTTCTGCTATATTACAAGTTTGAAAAAGGCACTTTTTAGGCACTCAATAATTGCTGCCATTTCTCACTAATCAAATACCTTATATTTTCCTGCGAATCATCGGTAATAATCTTCTTTTTAGCTTTCTTGAAATTGGTTTTATGCCTTTCAAAAGTTTTACTATAATTTTCTTTTAGATGCCCTCTAATGGCTTCATCCGATGTCATAATAGCATACGCCATTGCTTCTGGTCTTTTTAATTTTGTAAAATCATATTGGCATTCTTTATCAATTGCATCAAATTTGGTTAACAAGTCGTCACCCAATAACTGAAGCTTAGAAGTATCTAATAAATCCTTAACAGTACGAATATTCAATGGCTTACTACGCTTATTCAAATGACGCATCTTTGAAACTTCTACCTCAAATCTAAATAATTGACTATCAATTTTTTCTCGGTCATTTCTCCAAACTTCCAAAGTTTTATCATAGCCTTTCACTTTGAAATCGGTTAATTGGGTATAAGCTCCATATTTTTTCCCTTTCATCTGCATTACCCAAAACTCCTTGTTTTTAAAGGATGCCCAGTAGGGATAGACTTTATTTGCTTCTGCTTCAATATTTACCCCATAGCTTAGTTTTCCTAATTCTGCATCTAAAAGAGAGACACCTAAACAATCTGTTAAGTATTCAATGGTATCTTTTATGTCGTAGTAATAATAATCAGAATAATTATTGCCTACCCAAAATTTATGTAGGCTGTTAGTAATCGTTAAATAGTGATTCGCTCCAAACTCTGATAAGGTAAGTTTCAAATTGTCGATGTTGGCAAGATACCTATTGACATGACCACAAGCACTATAAAGTGGGTTAAAAAGTATATTGTTATATTCAATTGGTTCTTTGATTCTACCTATAAAGCTTTGCGGTGGAACAATGCACTTTTGCATTGAAATAGTGTCCAACATTCCGTATATTTGCTTCATATAAATAATAAAATTTCCACTAGGGCAGTCTCGTAAACTGTCCTTTTTTTATGCCCTTTATCCAGCCTTATGATGTGTTTTTTCTAACTTTTCTTAGCTTCTATAGCAATTGCCATTTTATCAACGCTTTCAACCGTGTATAGTGTCTTACCGCCTACCTTAACTGCTTCAATTAATCCATTATTTTTATGCTTGTACCTCGTTGGTGGGGAACATCTTAAAATCTTATCTACCTCTTTTCCTGTGTAGTATTTTTTTAGGGTAGGGGTAGCTTCTTTTTTCTTTTGAGCATCTTCTACCAAGGAATTAAGTAAAGTCTCAATATTGTCTAATTTACCATACAAATTGGCGTATGGATTTGGAATTACATTATTCATTTGTTGAATATTTTTGTTAATCAATTTTGATACAAATATATCCGACTTAAATAAGCATAACCCGTTATGTAACCCGTTATAACGGGTTACAAAATTTTAAAAACTGGTAATTTTTATAAAAAGCTACTTTTTTTCTTAATTTTTGATTTCTTGATATTCATCTTCGGCTAATTTCTTTGCTTCATCAAAGCCTAATTTTCCAAGCTGCGAAAGCACAAACTCCCAATCAGAAACGGATTTCACTTTTTCTTTTCGTTCAGCTTTAGCACCTAAACCAAATTCTTTTCCTAAACCAAAACTAAGTTCCAATTTTTTAGCTGAAAGACCATACTTATTATGCAGTTGCACACTTGCATATTTATAACCAAAACTAAACCATTTTGATGTTATTGGACACTCTTTTGAACGTCGTAAGAAAAGGTAAAACAATGCAACCCTTCTAACTGTCCATTTTTCTTTTTCAAGTGGTAATATATCTGTATTAAGTACCTCAATAACTTTCTCACCTTTTTCAATAGCTATTTTGTTAAAATCTTCTTTTTGGTTTCTTTTCGGGTTATCATCCTTTTTTTTGAGAGTTAATCTTTTACTTTCTATAAGTATTTTTTTATATATGTCCTCTATTTGTAATTGTTCAAAACCACGAATTAACTGTTCATACCTAAGAATTAAATTATTAAGATTTTCTGTAGGCATATCCTCTATTGTTGAGATAGAAGCCACTCTAATATTTTTAAGGAAGGATATAATTTCTTTTGCTCCAGTTATAGAAAATAATTCTTTAAACCAGATAGGATATTTTATACTATTAGCTTCTTCATATTTTTCTTTAAAGTTCGATGCTTCCTCAAATCCCTCAATCATTAATTTAAAAAACATGCCATACGTCCATCTATGATGTTCTTTATCCTCAATTATAAAGTCACTACCAATATATTGAATTTGTTCTAGTTTAAGAAAATTTGCTATTTCAATTGCTTCTGATTTTTCTAAATCTAAAAATAAATTTAATTGTTCTGTAATTGTTTCTTTCATATTGATAATTTTTTCATAGGGCAACTTTTAAAGGTGAACGAGTAAAATAATTATGTCCGGATAGAATGTCTGCGGTTTCTTCCTTAGTCACTTTAATATAGGTGAGTAGTCGCTTTACATCCGAATGCCCAGATATTTTGGTAATGGTCAAAGGGGCAATACCAGCCAAGTACATATTGGTGCAACCGCTTCGCCTTGCGGTATGGGTTTTAATCAATTCATATTTGGCAACTCGCTTTTTTATCTTTAGCCCTCCTTTGGTTTGTTCAAATATTTCCATCGAGTCAATGCCAGCCAATTTACCCACCTCCTTGATGCGGCTATTCACCTTTTGCTCATAGGTCTTTGGTACGGTATAATCATACTTTCTCAAAATAGTATCTAAATCGGGTCGAATGGGTATCACTACCTTAATGCCCGTTTTCTTTTGGATTAATTCTAGTACCTGGTTGCCTTTGGCAGTAGTGGCAAGGTTCTCTTTTTTGATTCGGGAATAATCACTAAATCTTTGTGCCGTCCAACACCCAATTAAAAATACATCCCTTGTCAGCTCTAGGGTAGGGGTAACGGATAAGTCTAATTGATATAATTTTCTCAGTTCATCCTCGGTTAAATAAATAGCGTCCGTTTCCTCTGTAATGGTTTTAAACTTCTTTCTGGTAAACTCCATATTGGTATGCAGCTTTTCCTCGGCGGATGCTCTCATTATTGCTTTTAGTTGCTTGATATGCCGTCCGATGGTATTTGGAGAGTAGTTTTTTTGATTAAAGTAGTAAAGGTAGTTGTCATAAAAATCTATGGTAATATCTTCAAAATCCAATTTTTTGAAATTGGCAGTTTGGTAGTCATCAAACTGCACTTGGAAGCCCATGTAGTTTTTAATTGTGCCTTTTGAATATTGTTGTCCTTTAGGCGTGAGCCGCTTGCCAGATTGAAGTTCGTTGATATAGCGAGTAATAAACTCATTTAGATTTTCAGTTGTAGCGTGGACGATTTCTTTATCTCTAAATTTATAATCCAGATGGTCTTTTAGATTTTCGGCATTCACTTCTTTTTCCTGTTGCTCCATCTTGGCAAAAAAACGCTTTACCTCATCATTAATATTATTGAGATAGGTGTTGATATTGGAAAGATGGGTTTTGATGTCGGGGTCGGCAATTTTTGCTTTATTAATCTGATACCGATTTTTGGTAGGACGCTCTAATGCTTCATCCCATAAAAAAGGTAAAATACTTTTACCTGTGCCATAGACAAAGCGTTTTTTATTAAAATAGAGGAATAACCGAATAGAGGTGGGAACGGTGGATTTTCGGTTTAGTAGCTTAAATTTTGGGTTTAAGTCCATGAGTGATTGATTTGACTTTGAAAAAATGCTCTTTACAAAAATAAACATTTTTTAACGGTTGTGTGGTCAACTGTGCTGTCAAATCTTTATAAACCTTAATAAAATGAATTGCCCTTTAGCGGTATTCACTAAAGGGCAAAACATAAATGGCTGAAAATCAATGGTTTTAGTTAATCATGGTTTTCAGTCTAAAAAAACGTTTGAGGTCGGACGCGGACTCGAACCGCGGTAGCAGGTTTTGCAGACCTGAGCCTAGCCACTCGGCCACCCGACCCTAATATTTTAAAAAAATAGCTTATTAAATTGCTTTCTTTTAAAGCGACCGCAAAGATAAATTATTTTTTAAAACATTCACGTATTTTAACGAATAAAGTAGTAAATAGTTTCATTTCGCTGGTATCTTTGTACTTTACTATTGACCTGAAAATTAATCAACTGGTGATATGTTAACTGTCAAAAATATAGCTACCTTTTCAATCGTTTGTATCTTACTAATTTCCTTGTGTTTTAGTTGCAATTTTTCGCAAAAAGAATCCCTAAAAAAGGATCAATTACAAGTTGATTATTATGTAAGGTATTTGCAAGCTGATAAACAATTTAAAATCAATATAAGTTTCACAAAAATAGATTCTACTGGAAAAAGGGCGCCTAAAAAAATGGAAGAGGTACTATTTAAAGGAAAGACATTAAATGGAGAAAAAATAGGCAATCAGTACCGTTATCAATTAGAAGACAATACACCTTTTGTAGACAACTATAGCTTAGCTTATAGGCCAAACCAACAAGAAATAGATACGACTTCTATTCAAATACAATCAATCCATGATTTTTGGATTAAAAAGGGAAAAGTTAGTAAGACAGCAGGAACTAATTTAATTTTTGAGGGAACACCATTATCTAATGAAGAAGCCTTAATATTTCTAGTAAGTGATGTCAACAATAAAACAGCTACCATTAAAGTTAACAAACATCCAATTAACTCACCAATTATTATCCTCCCAGAAGCGATTAATCAGCTTGCCGTAGGAAAAGGCACCATATATATCGTTCGAAAACAGCAGATTGAAAGAACTTTAAGAGGGTCCCAACTAACTGGTTTAACAGAGTATTATTCGAAGGTTAAAGAGATAGAGATAATTGAATAATCTAACTGTATTTATTCTACATTAAAGTATTGATTTATTTGGAACTGTTATCGGTTGTCAGTTATAAGTTGTCGGTTGTAGCTAGAGAATTGATAATGCTTCAAATTAAATCTGGTATTTATTTCATAGGCCACTAGTCCTATGATTTCTCCAACTTATCATCTTGGTGATGTGCTTTATAGCGCCCCTTTCCAAATTTAGTCCCATTAAATTCGGTGATTCCCCTCAATTCCTTTTGTTCCTCTTCTGGTAGCTTGATAAAATCACTACATTTTTTAGAACAGCAAGCATTATATTTATCGGCACAATTAGGGCATTGAATAAATAAAATATGACAGGCATCATTAGCACAATTGATATGTGTGTCACAAGTAGTTCCACATTGATGGCATTTAGCCACAATGTCCTCACTAATCCGCTCTCCCATTCGATCGTCGAACACAAAATTTTTGCCAATGTATTTGTTCTTTAACCCTTTTTCATTAACTTCTCTAGCATAATCAATAATACCGCCATCGACCATATATACTTCTTTAAATCCCTTATGCAAGTAATAGGCACTTGCCTTTTCACATCGAATGCCACCTGTGCAATACATTACAATGGGCTTATCCTTTTTATGGGAGAGCATTTCCTCTACTAAGGGTAGTGCTTCCCTAAACGTTTCTACATCTGGTCGAATAGCATTTTCAAAATAACCAACCTCACTTTCATAATGATTGCGCATATCCACAACAATTGTTTCTGGGCTATCAGTCAGCTCATTAAAGGCTTCCGCTTTTAAATGTTTGCCTCGTTTGGTGACATCAAAAGCTTCATCATTTAACCCATCAGCAACTATTTTTTCTCTAACTTTTATTTTTAATTTGAAAAAAGATTTCCCATCATCTTCGATAGCAATATTCAAGCGAATACCCGTTAAAAAATCAATGCGGTATAAGTCATTTTTAAATTGGTCAAAATTTTTGTTAGGAACAGAGAGTTGTCCATTAATGCCTTCTGTGGCAACATAAATTCTACCCAAGACACCTAAATTGTTGAGTAGGATATATAAGTCATCTCTAAATTTTTTTGGGTCTTCAATATGTGCATATTGATAAAAGGAAAGCGTTGTTCTTTCTTCGGTGCTTGCTAATAATTGCTGTTTGAGTTCTTCTCCGTTAATTTTATTATATAACTTCTTCATATGAACAGTAAATTTCTTGTCAATTTTACTGCAAATATCGGGATTTATTAGGATAGTATCTAGTTGTCGGTTGTCAGTTCGTTTCGCAACCGAAAACGGATAACTGACAATCGACAACTGAGTTCATCGATAAATCTCAGATCGAAGTATCCCCATTTTATTTAACCGATGTTTGATAGAAGTTGCCAATACCCCTAAGCCATAAATGGCACTTCTTTGTAGATTAATAGAAGAAGCCTCTTCAAAATATTTGGTGGGGCAGGTAATTTCGGCAACTTCAAAGCCTGCATAAAAAATTTGCGAAAGCATTTGATTATCAAAAATAAAATCATCAGAATTAATATTATAATTAATGCTTTCTAATACTTCTTTGGAAAAGGCACGATAGCCTGTATGGTACTCAGATAATTTTTGATTGATTAAAATATTTTGAAAAAGAGTCAAAAAGCGATTGGCTACATATTTAATCAAAGGCATGCCTCCTTTTAAAGCACCCTTTCCTAAAATTCTAGACCCTAATACAACCGGATACACTTGATTCGCAATCAAATAAGCCATGGAATGAATCAGCTTAGGGGTGTACTGATAATCAGGATGTAACATAATGACAATATCTGCATCTAGTTCTAATGCCCGATTATAACAGGATTTTTGATTACCACCATAGCCTTTATTTTTTTTATGAATAATGACTTCCTTTATACCTAATTGTTTGGCTCGTTCAATGGTATTATCCGAACTATAATCGTCTGTTAGAATCACTTCGTCCACTATATCAAAAGGTAACTCTTGATAAGTTTTTTCTATTGTTTTTGCCGCATTATATGCAGGCATGATAATCACTAATTTTTGCCCTAGAATCATAGAAGAATACTAGTTTAGGAGATTTAGGAGATTGATGAGTTAATGAGGACTGACTCATGAGCTCATTAATTTTTCATCCATTACCTCTTTTCATTAAAAAGCTTGTGTAAAACATCTTCAAAATCCTTTAAATACAACATGTTTGGTCCATCGCTTTTAGCGATGGTTGGATCTGGATGCACTTCAAAAAAATAGCCGTTTACACCAAAAGCTTTAGCGGCATATGCCATAGCAGGGACAAATTCTCGATTGCCACCAGTTGTACCATTTGCCCCTCCTGGTCGTTGTACCGCGTGGGTACAATCCATGACCACGGGATACCCAAAAGCTTGCATATCAGAAATATTTCTAAAGTCTACAGCTAGGTTATTATAACCATACATATTTCCTCGTTCTGTTAATAATATTTGTTGATTCCCTGTAGAAGCAACTTTTTCCGCAGGAAACTCCATATCTTTTCCTGACAGAAACTGTGCCTTTTTAATATTTACGATTTTATTGGTTAATCCCGCAGCTACTACTAAATCTGTTTGTCTACAAAGAAAGGCTGGGATTTGTAGTATATCTGCTACTTCCGACACTAGTTCTGCCTGACTAGATTCATGAATATCTGTAGTGATAGGCAATTGATATTTTTCTTTTACCGCAGCCAACATTTCCATTCCTTTTTCTAAGCCTGGTCCTCGAAAAGAGTTGATAGACGTTCTATTTGCTTTGTCAAAAGAAGCTTTAAAAATAAAGGGTATGTTGAAAATATGTTGTAGGCGAACTAATTCTTCTGCTATTTCAAAGAGTAAGTTTTGTGATTCAATAACACAAGGACCTGCAATAACAAAAGGAGAATTGACTAATTTTTGATATAACATTTTTAGGAATTAAGCAACTTGATAAATTTGCACCACTCCAACTAACCTATCTCTTTTCGCTACTAATAATGAAGTAATCTTATGCTTAATCATTATTGTTTCTGCACCGTTTATAGTGGTATTAGGTGGAATAGTAATAGGGTTTTGAGTCATAAAATCTTTTGCCTTTAGTTGAAAGAATTCCGCCTGCTTCTTTTTCATAATTCGTCGTAAATCCCCATCCGTAATTATACCTATGATTTGCTGTTTTTCTTGAATAACGACTAAACCTAGCTTACCTTTGGTCATGGCATTAATCAAATTTTCCATTCCTGTGGTGCTTGGGATAATTGGCAAATCTTTTTGATGCATGATGGTTTCAACTGCAGTTAAAAGTTTTCTTCCTAAACTTCCGCCTGGGTGAAATTGAGCAAAATCCGCTCGTTGAAAGTTTCTGGCTTTCATCAAAGTCATTGCTATTGCATCTCCCATCGCTAAAGTTGCCGTAGAAGAAGCAGTAGGTGCAAGGTCTAAAGGACAAGCCTCTTGATTGACTAGTACCTTTAGAAAGTAGTTTGCATTTTTTACAAGCGTAGAGTCAGAGACTGCACAAATAGCAATAATCGGTAATCTTAGCTTTTTAAAAAAAGGAATCAGTTGTAAGATTTCGGAAGTTTCTCCAGATTTGGAAATAGCCAATAATACATCATTGTTAGCAACCATTCCTAAATCTCCGTGAAAGGCCTCTGCTGGATGTAGAAAAAAACTAGGTGTTCCTGTACTGGAAAAAGTAGCCGCCATTTTTCTACCAATCAAACCAGATTTCCCCATTCCAGTAACAACCAATTTTCCTTTGGTTGCTAAAATCAATTCAATCGCCTGATTAAAATGATGGTCTAAATATTGACTAAGCTGCTGAATGGCTTTTGCCTCAATTCTAAAGACTTCTTTAGCGTAATCGGAATGATTTTGCAAAATGGATTTTTTTAATATGGTTTGGTTGCCACTTTTTAGCATTAAATACTCAAAGAATTTACCGCAAAGTAATTAATAATTAGAAAAAAGAGAAAGGGAATAATACTTGAACCAATTTTATATTTGTATATAATAGACACTTTTACCTATATTTGATGAATCATTGGTAGTCGATAAATACTTAATCGACTCCTATTTATTATTAAAACTTTATGCTGGAGAAAATCACAGACTTTTTTCGTCCCTTTTTAGAACTTATATTTAAAAGGTTACGAAGTTTATTCTTACCAAAAAATAGAGAAGAAATTGTTCTTATAGAACCTGACCCAGAAGATTTGGTACCTCAGGATGGGGGAGATATGTCAGAAGATACGGATGTAACGGTAGATACAGACGTAACAGTAGATACAGAAATGGAAGAGGTAGTCATTGTTCCAGAAATGGAAGAGGTGCCTCCACCAGAAATCCCTCCCATTGATACACTGCCTGAACCTAAGCCAGAACCAATAACTGAACCCGAACCACCCAAACCAACAAAACCTAAACAACGATTTCTCTGGTGTTTGGATAATGGACATGGTAAACTTACCGCAGGTAAACGTTCTCCAAAATTAAAAGATGGTAGCCGCTTTTTTGAATATGAATTTAATCGAATTATTGTTAAAGGAATTATTAAGGAGTTGAAAAAGCACAATATTAAATATTACAATGTCGTACCAGAAACGAATGTAGATAATTTTCTCCAAGGAAGAGTTTTACGAGCCAATAATGTACCTTCTGACATCCCCAAAATTTTTCTTTCTGTCCATTCTAATGCCGGTCCTGGTCTTTGGACAACTGCTAGTGGATTAGAAACTTGGTTTTTTCATGGTAGTCGTACAGGTAAAAAATTAGCCGCTGTTTTTCAACAGCAATTAGTCAATACGCTAGATTGGAAGAATAGAGGGATTAAATCTAAAGCTACCAAACAATTTTATGTTCTTCGGCGCACAAATATGCCAGCCGTTCTAACGGAAAATGGTTTCTATAATAATCGAAAACAGGTTTATACACTCTTAGATAAAACCATACAACAAAAAATAATTAATGCACATGTAGCTGCCATTCTATATTTTGAAAAACATGGCATTTAAATGGTCTTACAATCACCTTATTAGCCAATTCCTAACTTAAATCCTTCGTTTCTCTTTCCTCACACTTAAATTAAGCATGGTTTTTGTACTAATTGCTTGTAAAAAAAGCTTTTCTAACACTATTTATTATTAGACTTGTTACCTCCAAAATATTCTTCTTATTCTCCCCATACTATAATATTGCTGATAATTAATAAATTACTCATTAGGTTAATTTTTTATCTCCCCTTTTCCTATTACTACCCCTTTAAATTTAATAGCATACTTACCATTATTATGAAGTTGTTTAAAATATATTTTGTTAAATTTTCAAAATAATAAAAAAAAAG
>CAZXYA010000017.1:0-38055 GCA_964644655.1 uncultured Saprospiraceae bacterium
ATAAATTGTGGAAAGATGCCATTTATCAAATTGCTATGACTCGTTCTAAAGGGTCGAAAATGTGGGATGTGGATGGCAATGAGTACATCGATTTTTTGATGAGTTTTGGGATTGCTTTGTTTGGGCATACGCCTGATTTTGTACAGGAAGCGGTCATCAACCAAATGCAAAAAGGAACGGAATTAGCTGTTTTACCGCCATTAGCAAAAGAAGTCGCTGAATTAGTGTGTGAATTGACAGGAATGGAACGGGCGACCTTAGTCAATACAGGTTCAGAGGCGATTTCTGCGGCTATTCGTGCAGCAAGAACCGTAACAGGTAGGGAAAAAGTAGCTGTTTTCGAAGGCGATTATCATGGTATTACCGATGAAATGTTGGTGAGAGGGGTACAACTAAAAGGGCGAACAAAACCAATGACTATAGCTTCAGGCATTCCTAATACTGCCGTTGAAAATGTCTTAGTTTTATATTATGATGACCCAAATTTACTAGAAGTTATTCGGGATAATGCAGACGATTTAGCAGCAATTATTGTAGAACCATTTCATACTCAAACGCCCCATTTACAAAGAAAAACAGTTTTAAAACAGCTTAGAGTCATCACTATCGAAGAAAATATTGCCTTAGTTTATGATGAATTGGTTACAGGTTTTAGATTAACCCAAAGAGGGGCGCAGGGTTGGTATGGCATCGAGGCAGATATTTGTGCTTATGGTAAAATTGCTAGTGGTGGTTTACCAATTGCAATGGTCGCTGGACAAGCCAAATATTTGGATGCCTTCGACGGTGGGCAATGGCAATATGGCGATGCTTCTTTTCCTGAAGCAATGGTTACTTTCTTTGGCGGGACTTTTGTAAAACATCCCGTTAGTTTGGCTGCTGCAAAAGCGGTTTTAGAAAAAATTAAAGCAGATGGCCCACAAGTCCAATTAAACTTAAATAAAAAATCAAAAGCTTTTGCGGAAAAATTAGCCCAACTTTTTTTGCATACCAAAGCGCCTTTAGCTATTAAATCTGCGTCCTCTATTTTAGCGATTAAAATAATTGATGATTTTCCCTTGTCTAAATTATTCTTTCACATGATGCGCTATCATGGCGTGTATATGACCGAAAGAGCTGGTTTTATGGCTACCGCTCATTCGGAAGCAGATTTAGACAAAGTTTTTCAAGCTTATGAAACCGCCATTGCAGAAATGTTTAAGCGACAATTCTTTACTGCTTGGGAAGGGGCTGATTTAAATGAAATTATTGACCCTGCTGCTTTAGGTTTGGCAATTAATCCTTATGAAACAAAGGAAGTACCTTTAACAGACGGGCAGGAAGAAATATGGATTGGGCATCAATTTAGTGAACAGGCAGCGGCAGCTTATAATTTGGCAACGGAGATTCGATTGGAAGGTGATTTTGAGGTCCAAAAAATGCAATTGGCCATTCAACAATTGGTGAAAAGGCATGAAGCCTTACGAACAACTTTTAATCAAAATGGACACACACAAATCATTTCACCTTTTGCTGAAATAGCTATTCCGTTTATAGATTTAGCTTCAGAAAGTGCTTCCATCCCGATAGCTATCGGGACAAGTTCTGGAAGCACTAAAGACCAGCAAATCGAGTTAGCAAAAATCCACCAACAAGAAGCAGAAAACCCCATGGATTTATTCAATGGGCCATTGGTTCGTTTTCAAATTATCCGCTTAGCAAAGACGGTCCATTTAGTCATTATTACGGTACATCATATTATTGCAGATGGTTGGTCATTGGGTATTCTAAGTACTGATTTAGGAGAATTATATAGTAAGGCAGTTGGAGCAAAACACAAATTTTTAACGCCTCCAAAGCAATTAAGTCATTATGTTTTAGAAGCAACCAAGGCAAAAGCAACAGCCGCTTATTTAGAATCGGAAAAATATTGGATTGAACAATTTAAGGAATATGTTCCTGTGTTAGCAGTCCCAACTGACCGTTTAAGGCCACCTGTAAAAACTTATCCTTCTGCGCTAGAAAAGATTCATTTTTCCAAAGACATCCAACAAAAAATTCAAAAAACGGCAGCTAAACAAGGAACGACTTTTTATAATTTCATGTTTGCTGCTTTCCAAGTTTTTATTCATCGTTTATCCCAGCAAGAAACTTTTACGTTGGGTGTGGTAGCCGCAGGCCAAGCCATTGCAAGTAATCAAGATTTGGTTGGACATAGTGTGAGTTTATTGCCTCTAAAAATGTCGGTACTTTCGAAAGACGCTTTCTCCTCTCATTTGAAAAAAGTAAGAGGCAAAATTTTAGATGCTTTTGACCATCAGAATTATACATTGGGGGCTTTGGTTAAAAAATTAAAAGTACCAAGAGATACGAGTCGGCAACCAATTATCTCTGTGCTGTTCAACATGGATAGCGATTTTAGCCAACTTAATTTTGGTGATTTAAAGGCAACTCCTAGAGGTGTCCCTAGAAATTATGAAACCTTCGATATTTTCATCAATCTTAAGCCAACTAAAAACGGCGTTTTCTTTGAATGGATTTATAATACCGATTTATTTGATGCTACGACTATTCAGAGGCGATTGAAGGAATTTGAAACGTTGCTTAAAGGGATTTTAGACAACCCAAATCAAGCCATTTTTGAACTACCAATTTTACCAAATATCCAAAAAGAAAAGTTATTAACAGTTTGGAATCGCACAAATGTGGATAACTTTCCTACCACTTGCATTTATGATTTATTTGCTCGGCAAATTAAAAAAACACCTACTAATATTGCTTTAAGTTTTGATAATCAACATTTTACTTATCAAGAACTAGATATAAAAGTAGGTAAACTAGCTGGCTATCTCCAACAAAAAGGCGTGAAACGAGGAAAAAAAGTAGGCATTTATTTAGAACGGTCTACAGAAATGTTAGTAAGTCTATTAGCTGTATTAAAACTTGGCGCTATCTATATTCCGCTTGACCCGATTAATCCTACTGAACGCTTACAGGTCATTTTGGAAGATGTAAAAGCGGAGTTTTTAATAAGTCATGCACCGCTAAAAAATAAGTTGCCGCAATTTTCAGGAACAAGCCTTTTTTATGAAGATGGGCAGCAAAATATATTACAACCAATTGTTGAAAATGGGTCTAGGCCACGAGTAGAAGATTTAGCCTACATCATTTATACTTCTGGTTCTACTGGCAAGCCCAAAGGCATTGCCATTCCACATTATGCCGTTATTGACCATCATTATGCGATTATTGATAAGTTTGGAGTAAATGAAACCGATAAAATTTTAGCCGTTGCTTCTATTGCTTTTGACCCTTCTGTACAAGATTTTTTCCTGCCTTTATTCGTAGGCGCGCAGGTAATTATTGCCAATAAAGAAGCGGTTAGAGATGGTTTTATTTTAAAAGATTTAATGGAGCAAATGCAACCAACTTTTATGCAAGCAACGCCTTCCACTTGGCAAATGCTGCTATTGGCTGGTTGGCGTGGAAATCCACAATTAAAAGCCCTTTCTGGCGGAGAAGGTTTGTCTAGGGATTTGGCTAGTGCTTTATTGAGTAAAAGCAAAGAAGTTTGGAATATTTATGGTCCATCGGAGACCACTATTTGGACGACAACTAAGCGAATCCACGAAGACTTATTGGATGATTTGAGTTTTAGCTATTTGCCTGTCGGAAAGCCTATTAATAATGTCAAAGTTTATCTGCTAGACCAACATCAACAACCCGTTCCAACTGGAGTAGGTGGTGAAATTTATATAGCAGGTATTGGCGTAGCTCCTCAGGGATATTATAACTTACCCGAATTAACTAACAAAACTTTTATTCCTAATCCTTTCTCCAGCGAAAAATATTATAGTACCCTTTATCGAACGGGAGATAGAGGGCGTTACTTGCCGAACGGAGATATTGAATATTTAAATCGAGGAGACAAACAAGTGAAGATTAGAGGCTATCGTATAGAATTAGGGGATATTGAATCCGCTATTGGACTATTTGAAGGCGTCCAAGAAAACAGAGTAATGGTCAGAGAAGACCAACCGAATGATAAAAGATTAGTCGCTTATTTGGTAGTAGACCCTTCCATAAATTTCTCAAAGACTGCTTTACAAGATTTTCTAAAAGGTTTATTGCCAGCATACATGATTCCTACAGCCTATGTATTAATGGATACATTTCCGATGACCATTTCTAAAAAAGTGGACCGAAGTAAATTACCTGTTCCACAATGGGCTACCACTACAAAAAAACAAGCCTTTACACCTCCAACTTCTTCTACCCAAAAAACGATACAGCATATTTGGCAGGAATTATTAGGCATTAATCATTTAAGTATCCATGATGACTTTTTTGAATTAGGTGGTCATTCTTTAATTGCCGTTAGTATGATGGCAAAGATTGAGCAACATCTGAATCGAAAAGTTCCTTTAGCCGCCTTATTGCAATATTCGACTATTCATAAATTGAGTAATTTATTAGATCAAGCTCAAGAAATGGTATTTGAAGGTTCTTTGGTGCCTATTAAAACAACAGGTAATAAACCACCGCTTTTCCTCATTCATGGAGGTGGCTTGCATGTGCTAATGTTCCAAGCCTTAGTTGCCAATATGGAAGCAGAACAACCGATTTATGCCCTACAAGCAAAAGGACTCAATGGAGAAGGAACTGCCTTAAATCGCATAGAGGATATGGCAACGCATTATATTGAAGAGATTCAACAAGTTCATCCAAATGGGCCTTATGCCTTGGCGGGTTATTCCTTTGGTGGTTTGATTGCTTTTGAAATGGCAAAGCAGTTAGAAGCCACTAATAAAAAGGTGCTAATGTTAAGTGTTTTTGATACTGTTATTAAACCCGAATTAACAGATTTTGACTATTCTTTTGCTGAAAAAATAACGACTTTTAGTAAAAAAGTGGCTTGGAATTTAAAAGACATGGTCCATAATCCAAAAGGGAATTTAAGTTATCGAAAATATGTCTACCAACGCCGACTAAATAATTGGAAGATTAAGGTTTTTAAAGAAGGAAAAACAACTACGCTTGATAAGGAGGATCAACTAGCAACTCTTATTAATCAAAGTAATTTTGAAGCTTGGAAAAATTATAAAATAACGCCTTATTCTGGCGACTTATACCTATTTCGAGCAAAAGAACAGCGTTTTTTCCTAGCAGATAAAATTTTTTTAGGTTGGAAACCATTTATTATAGGAAAAATTCATATCTTAGACATTCCTGGAGACCACTTAAATTTATTTAATCCCCCCAACGGCAAAACATTTGCTAAAATTCTACAAGAATTATTGAATAATATTTATTGATGTCTCCCATTATATAGTAGTCATTAAAGGTCATAAAAGCAGATAAGAACTTCTTGAGAATTTATCCTTTGGATTAAAAACAAATCCTCAACAAGCTCTAAAAGGTTTGGCAACTCTAGCCTAAGAGTTGTCAACAAAACCGAGTATGAATGTCTCTTTACACTCTCCTTAGGTGTCTCCTACTTTTCCCAACGTATTAATAAACACTATTAGCTCCCCATCAAACACTATTATGAACAACCGATGAAAGTAGTTCAACAGCCTGTACTTTGCACTTACTTTCAAGCCCCTGACCCCTCATACAAAAACAAAAACGTATGAACAAAGCTTTTTTCGACATCGAAAAAATCTACCCCCTATTATTGATACTAGTCATTTTTTGTAGTAGCGCTTCCTCACTACTATCACAACCTACTGGATTCTCCGATGAATTGGTGATTGATGGTTGGTCACAAGCAGTTGGTGTAGCCTTTGATGAGAATGGCAGAATGTATGTTTGGGAAAAAGGAGGTAAAGTTTGGACGGTCGAAAACGGTGTCAAAGCTGCCGAACCACTCATTGATATTAGTGACGAGGTCGGTAATTGGCGCGACTTTGGCCTTGTTGGTTTTGCTCTCGATCCTAATTTTTTGAATAATGGGCATCTCTATCTTTGGTATGTTGTTGACAGACATCATCTGCTCAATTTTGGTACGTCTAATTATAATGCTAATGCCTCTAGCGAAAAAGAAGCGACTATTGCTCGGTTAACTCGCTATACAGCAAACCCTGCCGGTAATTTTAACACCATTAATTATAATAGCCGAAAAATATTAATTGGAGAAACTAAAGCTAGTGGTCCACCAATCTTACATGAATCGCATGGTGCTGGCCAAATTGTTTTTGGTACAGATGGTACCTTATTGGTTTCTATTGGAGATGGGGCAAGTTTTACCAATCCAATAGATGAAGGGTCTCATCCTGCTACTTATTTCCAGCAAGCGCTAAATGATGGAATTATTACACCAGAGCAAAATATTGGCGCTTATCGCTGTCAGTCTCTCAATAACTTAAGTGGAAAAATTTTAAGAATTGATCCAGCAACAGGGAATGGTATTCCTTCCAATCCTTATTATCAATCCAATAATCCTCGTTCCCCACAATCTAGAACTTGGAGCATTGGGATTCGGAATCCCTATCGAATTACCTTAAAACCTGAATCGGGTAGTCATAATGCTCAAGATGGTCAGCCAGGTACTTTTTTCTTTGGTGATGTTGGTTGGTCTACTTGGGAAGATTTAAATGTAGTAGACGCCCCAGGGCAGAATTTTGGTTGGCCTATTTACGAGGGAATTAGTCAGCAAGTAGGGTATAACAATCCTAATTATGCGGTCTCTGATGCTGAACATGCTCGCCCCAAAATTGACTGGCGGCATGGAGCTGATCAAGCACGTTCCTTTGTCAATAATCAAATGCAAAGTATTGGAAATGGTGCTGTGGAAGGTCAACAATTTCGAGGTAATTCTTCTACAGGTGGCGTTTGGTACACAGGGGATGATTTCCCAGAAGCATATCAGAACACCTATTTCCATGCCGATTATAGTGCAGGCTGGATTAGAAATTTTGGTTTTGATGAAAATAATGACCCTACTTTTGTCAAAGATTTTAAATTAAATGCAGGAGCAGTTGTCTTTTTAAATACTTCTCCAGTTGATAATGGATTATTTTATGTTCGTTACCCTAACCAAATTAGACGAATTTCTTTTACGGGCAATGCCAATAAGAAACCCGTTGCACTTATAGAAACAGATAAAAGTTATGGTCCTAGCCCTTTAACCGTTAAATTTGATGCAACGCAATCCTTTGATCCAGAATTTAGCCCACTCTCTTTTCGTTGGGATTTTGGTGATAATGCAACTAGTACGATTGCTAATCCTACCGTCGTATTTGAAGCACCCACAACCGCTCCAACTACCTATCCTATCAAATTAGCTGTTACTGATGCCCAAGGAGCTATTACGGAAAAAACTATTCCCATCTCGCTTAATAATACTCCGCCTATTATTGTTTCTACAAGCATCGATAATCGCAATTCATTTAGTGCTAATAATGGCGCAAGCCTCAATTTATCCGCTATTGTTACTGACTCAGAACATAACGGACAATTAAAATACGAATGGCAAACCGCACTTTTTCACGATGGACATAGTCATGCTGAACCCGTTGATAATAATCCTAGTACCGCCACTTCTCTATCTCCTATCGAGTGCGATGGCTCTACTTATTGGTTTAGGGTCACTTTGAAAGTAACTGACCCTGAAGGTTTATATACTACTTTTCAAAAAGATATTTTTCCAGATTGTCAAGGATTGCCACAGACTATTAATTGTGCGTCTATCCCCGATCAATCTATTACCGCAGGAGATATTGTTTTAAATGCCACAGCTACTTCGGGCTTACCCGTAAGTACTTATTTATTAGAAGGGCCTGCTATTATTTTTGGTAATAAAATTGTGTCTAGTGGTTTTCCAGGAAAAGTGACCATTAGAGCTACCCAAGGTGGCAACGAAGCATATCAACCTGCTACTCCCATCGAACGCAGCTTTAATATGGTCTTACCTTCCAATGCATCTTGTACTGCAGAAGGTCGAATCACTAGAGATATTTGGACGGCCAATGGTCAAAGTTCCATCAATGACATCCCCTCTAATACGACGCCTAATGAAAATAGTACCCTCAATAATTTTGAAGTAACTCCCTTTACGGCTGCCGATAATGCGCAACGGATTCGTGGTTTTATTTGTCCACCTCAAACTGGTATTTATACCTTTTGGATTGCAAGTGATGAAGATAGTCAACTATGGTTGAGTACCAATTCAAATGCTAAAAATAGACGGCTTATTGCCAATGTCACAGGAGATACTAGACAAAACCAATGGAACAAATATGCCAGCCAACAATCTGAATCTATTTTATTAGTAGCAGGTAATCAATATTATATTGATGCTTTAATGAATGGAGGTGGTCATTTATCCGTTGGTTGGAAAATGCCTGATAATACGCTAGATAGACCCATTTCAGGACAATTTTTATCTACTTGGAAAGGCAAAGGAGATCAAGTTATTACGTTTTTTGGTATTCCTGATAAAATTACCACAGATGACGCCTTTACTATTGGAGCAAGTGCAAGTTCTGGCCTACCTATAGATTTTTCTATTGTTTCAGGCCCTGCAACCGTTGCTGGAACGACCATCACTTTAACTGGTCAAACAGGTACCGTAACTGTTAGAGCAAGCCAAGTAGGTGATGAGCAATTTAATGCGGCCAATCAGGTGGAAAGAAGATTTGAAGTCGTTGAGCCGCCAACGGTTCCAAGCATTGTTATTAATTCGCCAACCAATGGTAGCAATTTTACCGAAAACACCCTTGATATTAGATATACCCTTTCGGGTAATTTACAATTTCATAATGCCAATCATTTATTATTAACTTTAGATAATCAAACAGTCATTGATGTCCATACATTGAATGGGCTTTACACTCTAAATAATTTAAGTGAAGGTTTTCATACGGTTAAAATGCAATTGGCGGACGGAAATCATCGCCCTTTTGCCAATCCAGAAGCGACTGCTGTTATTAGTTTTACAATTGCTCCAACGGAAAGAGAACAAAGTATTGATTTCCCAGCAATCGCTAATAAACTGACAACGGACGAGCCTTTTTCTATCAATGCAACAACTACCTCTAATTTGCCCGTCACTTTTAGTATAGAATCTGGTCCTGCTTCTATCAATGGTCAGCGCATTACTTTAAATGGTACGCCTGGTACCGTTACCGTTCAAGCCTATCAAAATGGAAATGAGGAATACAAAGCTGCAGCTAATAAAAGACAGTCTTTTACTATTACTGAACCGCTTGTTGAACAACTAGATCAAAGTATTACCTTTCCTGCTATCCCTAATAAAAATACAACAGATGGTCCCTTTGAAGTAGAAGCAATAGCATCTTCTAATTTGCCCGTAACGCTTTCTATAGAATCGGGCCCTGCAAGTGTCGAAGGTAAAATGCTATCTTTAAACGGTACACCTGGCACCGTAGTTATTAGAGCCAGTCAAGCTGGAAATGAAGAATATAAAAGAGCCATTTCTTTTGGTCGCTCTTTTAGAGTTATAGAAAAAGTACTACAGGCACAAAGTATCAATTTTTCGGTCATTCCTAATAAAACAGCAAACGACTTACCATTTACGGTCCATGCTACTGCTTCTTCTGGTTTATCTGTTGCTTTTAGTATTTTAGCTGGGCCTGCAACAGTTAATGGGAATACGATTACCCTTGATGGTACGCCTGGAACGGTGATTATCAGAGCCAGTCAAGCTGGAAATGAAGACTATCAATCCGCTACTAATTATGACCGTTCTTTTATCGTTAACCCAGCGTCTATTGAAAAAATTAATCAATTAATTACTTTCCAAGGGCTTCCAGATAAGTTGACAACGGATGCTGCTTTTAGCATTAATGCTACTGCTACTTCTGGCTTACCTGTTGCTTTTAGCATTTTAGCTGGGCCTGCTACGATTTCGAATAATCGAGTTTCGCTAACTGGCGAAGCAGGTACTGTAGTTGTTAGAGCTAGTCAAAATGGAAACGAACAATATTTACCTGCTCGAAATGTGGATAGACCTTTTAATGTAATAACACCAGCAGTTGTGGCGGACCCCATTGCACAAACCATTACTTTCAACCCAATCAATGATAAATTAACAACAGACGGACCTTTCGCCATTAGTGCTACCGCTACTTCTGGCTTACCCGTTACTTTTAGTATTTTAGCGGGTCCTGCTACCATAGCAAATAATATCATCACCTTAACTGGTCAAATTGGTACGGTTATCATTAAAGCCAGTCAAGCTGGAAATGACAGCTATCTGCCCGCTACTAGTATTGATCGATTCTTTAAAATAGAAGCCCCCGAAAATAATATAGAACCAATTGCACAAACCATTACTTTCAACCCAATCAATGATAAATTAACAACAGACGGACCTTTCGCCATTAGTGCTACTGCTACTTCTGGCTTGCCTGTTACTTTTAATATTCTGGCGGGTCCTGCTACTATATCAAATAATATTATCACCCTAACTGGTCAAATTGGTACCGTAATCATTAAAGCCAGTCAAGCTGGAAACGACAACTATCTACCTGCTACTAGTATTGATCGGTTTTTTAAAGTGGAAGCACCTACTGTTAATCCTGAACCAGTTGCACAAATCATTACTTTCCATTCAATTCCCGATAAATTAACGACGGACGGACCTTTTATCGTTAATGCAACTGCCAGTTCTGGTTTACCTGTTACTTTCAGGGTACTTGCTGGACCAGCAACTATTAGTAATAATCAGATTGCCCTAACGGGTGTAACAGGAACGGTGATTATTGCTGCCAGTCAAGCTGGAAATGACCAATACCTTCCCGCACAAAATGTCAACCGCACCTTTAATGTAACTGCATCTATCAATAATAATGAGGAGGAGACGCCAATGGAATATTGTGAATTAAGTAGTGAATTTCCTTGGCAAGATTGGATTGGGCAAGTCGTTTTTAATGAAATCAATAATACCTCTTCTAAAGATATTTATGAATTGTATGAAACACCTACAAACACCGTCAATAAAGGATCAACTTATTCCTTACTGGTCAAACCAGACTTTAGCTGGACGCAATGGGATGAATACATAAAGGTTTGGATAGATTTTAATCGAGACGGTGACTTTGAAGATGCTAATGAAGAAGTATTATCAGGGATTAGCCTAGGAGGTGATCCTCAAGAAACCATAGCAGGCCTTAGTACAGATATTCTAATTCCTACTACTGCAAAGACAGGGCTTACTAGGATGCGCATTTCAATGCAACGAGGTAGTTATTCTACTAGTTGTGGTAAAGTAACTCAAGGAGAAGTAGAAGATTATCTATTGACCATAGACGATTCGGAAATACCAGTAGAAAAGTTAAATCAAACAATTAGTTTCCCGACTATTCCTGATCAATTAACAACTACCAACTCCATTGCCTTAAACGCCACAGCTAGTTCTAATCTACCAGTCAGCTTTAAAATACTCGGAGGTCCAGCAAGTGTCAATGGAAATATTTTAACCCTAAATGGTACAGCAGGAACAGTTGTCGTTACCGCTCAACAAGCGGGTAATACACAATATCATCCAGCACAAAACATGAACAGGGCGTTTAAAGTAACAATCCCTATTGCCGAAGAAGAAGAAGAAGAAGAAGAAGACACTTCAGATTCAACACCTGCTGAATACTGCCAAGCAACAGGAAATAGCCCTTGGCAAGAATGGATTAGTAATGTCTCCTTCGGCACCATTAATCATAATTCTGCCAAAGACGGGTATGCTGATTTCACGAATCAAAGTAGCACTTTTAATCAAGGGGCTTCTTATGATATTAGTATCAGCCCCGATTTTAGTTGGACGCAATGGGATGAACACATCAATGTTTGGATAGATTTTAATCAAAATGGAAGCTTTGACGAGGTGGGCGAGCAAGTACTCTCTGGGGTCAGTCGAGCAGGTACGCCTCAATCACTCCCTCAGGTAGTAAGTGGTACGGTCAGTATTCCGCAAAATGCTAAAGTTGGTAAAACTCGTATGCGGGTCACTATGCAACAAAATCAATACGCCAATGCCTGTGATGAATTTGACTTAGGAGAAGTAGAAGATTATAATATCAATATCGTCGCTCCTTCTGGTAGCAGAGCTAAGCAAGTCTTAACTTTTTCTGCTTACGCTGTCCCTAGTCAATTCGTTAATTTAGAATGGATTTCTAATGGAGATGATCTAGCTGACAATTATCAAATAGAACGCTCTAGCGATAATCTTAACTTTTATACTATTCATACCTTATTACCTGAAGGAGTAAGTCCCTCCGCTAATTTCTATACCGCTACCGACGAATCTCCCTTAAAAGGCCTAGCTTATTATCGAATCAAACAGTTCAATAAAGATGGTTCTTTTAAATATTCTAATGCAGTAGAAATAGAAAGAGCGCATGGATTAACTGAATTTTATGTATTCCCGAATCCAGTTAAAGATATTGTTCAACTACATCTAAAGTCTTTTATAGGAAAAGCAGCTCATATCCAAATCTATAACAGTTTTGGTCAGCTAGTCAAAGAAAGTAAGCTAGAAAATATACAAGCACCAACGCTTAGTTTTAGTATGGAAAATGAACAAAATGGGATGTATTATCTGACAATTCAACCTAAAGGACGAAAGGGGATTGGACGGAAGTTTTTGTTGAAGCGGGGGTATTGATTTTTTTTGATTTCATAATAGTTGGTAGCGTCTCAAAATAGCTACAGTAGCCAACAGAAGTTGGTTACTGTAGCTATAAATTAAAATACTTCTTTATTCCTTTTCCCTTTATCAATATAATCTCCTAATAAAAAAAGTTGGTCTTCTTCCTTTAATCGAATTTTGTTTTCAAGCAGAGATTTGAATGTTTTAAAACAACCATGAATATCTCCGATTGCGATTCTTCTTCCAATACTAGGCTTTTCTATTTTAACACCCTTCTTCAATTATTTGATTTTTATAAGTGACTGAATTTTGATAGTTGCTACCGTTTTTTTAATTCTATGTCAATTTTTGTTTTTAATTCATTAACTCGTTTCTCCGTGCCTCGGTAAATATTCAATACAAATTTTCGATTAATTTCTATTTTCATTAGATAGCTCATGAGGATTCTTTTATCTTCTTTACTTAGCTTAATTGGTGTTTCGATTTTTGAAATATATCCATTTTCATCATAGACGAAATTAGGAGCAATCTTTTCATTAATTGCGGTAAAATAGTTTTTTTGAAATTGTGTTTCTTCATACTCTTCTTCAAGTTTCCGCAGATTAGAATAATCATATTCATACAATGAGATCAAATCTGACCGAATTAAATCATTTTCTAATAATTCTAATCCCCTTGATTTTAAAGTTTCATAGCCTGAAGTATTCTGTAAGGAGGTGAAGTCTCTTGTTAGTCTGATATATTTTATATACAAAGAGTCCTGTTTTTCGGGTTTTCCTTGTATAATATTCCTCCAAAATTGACAAGCTATTAGTCCATTTTTATGCCCTTGAATATTTATTTTAAAATCTTTAAGATCTTTTTCTAACCCATTTTTTATTTCTAAAAGTATTTTCTCTTCCGCATTATTTTCTTTCCGATTCTCATTCCAGTTATTTAATGCAAAAGCAGCAATAACTGCAACAAAAATCGATAAAAATTCTAATGCATATTTTGATTTATTCTGTTTTTTCAATTTGTGGTTTATTTTTCAAATGATAGTTAACATTTACGCATCGGCGTGTTAACAGTTTTTGCTGGCGATAGTCGCAAAATTTCGGTATTTAGTAATTCTTACCCCTTCCGATACTTCACCTTCCCCCCAATAATAGTATAAACCACGGCCGCATCCAAAATCTCATCATCCCCACAAGTCAATAAATTTTTAGATAAAACCGTCACATCTGCCAGTTTCCCCACTTCCAAAGACCCTTTGTCCTTTTCCTCAAAAGCAGCATACGCATTTGATAAAGTATAAGCTTTTAAGCCCTCTGCTCTAGTCATACATTGTTCTGGAAAAAAGGCTTCACCGCCAGCCGTTCGCTTTCTGGTGACAGATGCATAATAACTGTCAATTGGATCCACATCTTCTACAGGGGCATCTGTTCCATTGGTCACAATAGCGCCTGCATCTAGCAATGACCGCCAAGGATAAGCCCCTTCTCTAGCTCTTTTTTCGCCCAATCTTTTGATGACAAAAGGCGCATCAGAAGTACAATGTACTGCTTGCATCGCAGCAATAACGCCTAATTCGCCAAAGCGAGGAATATCAGTAGGATCGATGTGCTGAGAATGCTCAATTCGCCAGCGGAAATCAGCTTGGTCGGGCATGGTTTTAAAGATAGACCCAAATAAATCTAACATTTCTCGATTGCCTCTATCGCCAATGGCATGCACACAATATTGTAATTTATGTTGAGCGGCTAAATTTGCGATGCGTGCTATCTCTTCAATCGAAGTTACATTCTGCCCATGAAAATCAGGTTTGTCATTATAAGATTCTAGTAACCAGGCGCCGAAAGAACCCAATGCACCATCTAAATAGCCTTTAATCGCTCGACTGGTAAAAAAATGATCGCCTGCATTTAGAATCGGAAAGTTCTTTAAGTTTTCGGCTAAATTGGCTTCTCGACTACCAATCATTGCCCAAAGGCGCAAATCCAACTCTCCGTCTTCTGCTAATTTTTTATAACGGTCAATTTCTACAAAAGTAGAGCCTGCATCTTGAAAAGAAGTAATGCCTTTTTTGATACACTCTTCCTCTGCTAATTCAATGCCTTCAAACCAAATTTTAGCATTTTCTTCTTCCGATAAGGTATTGATGTACTCATTATAAACATCTCGAATAATAGCTTCTGCATTTTCCTCAAAAACACCAATAGCTTCCCCTCTGGAATCTCTCACAATTTCGCCGCCATTCGGATTAGGCGTTTCCTTTGAAATACCTGCTGCATTCATGGCTTGTTTGTTCGCAATAATACCATGTCCACTAGCATGGCCTAGCATAACTGGATTATTCGGAGATACCGCACTCAATTTATCATGGTAAGGATAACCTAAAACTTGTTTGTCCAATTCCTCTTCCCATTTTTCTTGATGCCAGCCTCGCCCCGTAATCCATTCCCCTGGTTTAGCTGTTTTTGCTTTTTCTGCGACCATCGCTACAATGTCATTCCAACTTTTCGATTTAATAAAATTTAAGTTCTGTAAAGTAGTGCCGATACTTGAAAAATGCCCATGCCCTTCGATAATACCCGGCATGGCAAAATTGCCCTTTAAGTCCACAACTTCCGTTGTTTCCCCAACCAATTTTTGAATGTCGGCGGTTGTACCTAATTGAATAATTCTATCTGCTTTGAAAGCAATCGCTTCTACCGACGGATTTTTTTCATCAACGGTGGCTATCGTCCCATTGATTAAAACCATATCGGCTATGGGTGCTACTTTTTGGTCGGATTGACAGGCTAAGAAGCAAGTAATTAGGAGTAAAAAAAATATAAAATTGGCTTTCATGCTGTTATTTATTTATAATTATAAGAAGAATAGAGCGTAGAGATTCGAAAAAAGAGACTTCAAATGGAGCATATCGCACATTAATAAACTTACAAATAATGTTATCGCTATTCTCTCAATGAAATGGTCTCTAATCTCTAATCTCTAGAATTAAAATCTAGTTTTGATAAGTTATAGACATAAATCTCTTGCGAAGTAAGGCAATATTTTAATATTTTTACAATATCAGGGGGATTAATGAGTTGATACAATTATTGATTATTCATCTAATCGATAAGTTAGTTCCCTAAACTGGTCAGGAGACCAGTAGATAAACGTTTCTAGTCTCCGATAGAATCGGAGCAGGCTTGGAGACGAGAAACATCAGTCGTCGATATTTTTAGTCTCCAGACGGAAAATAAATATCTCGTCGTATTCTGGGAATACGGAAAAAATAAATTTACAAGTTTGAAATTATAAACTGCTGATTGTCAGGATGTTTTTTAATTTTAATTTGCATTTTAATTTTAATTGATTCCCTGACGTCCTATTGAAATATCTTTTATGCGAATACCTACTATATCCAAACTCCTTTTATACCTGAGCTTATGGTGTTGTTTTATGACAACCGCATTCAGCCAAGTAACCATTAATAATGGAGATTGTAACCTAGGCATCAATATTCCTGATATTAACTGCGTGCTGGTCAATGTGCCCATTACCAATGCGCCCGGCAATCAATTAGGACAAGATGTTTTTTTAGAAGAAGTCCGCTTAATTTTGAGCCACAGTTGGCGAAATGATTTGCAAGTAACCTTAATAGCACCTGATGGGGTAACCGAAGTAAGATTGATTAATGAAAGAGGTGGATCGAGCGATCATTTTGGCGTACCCGCAGGGAATGACTGTTCCCAACCACTTATTTTAACCGACTCCCCTTGTACCATAGATTCTATTAATGGGGTCGCATCTAGTACCGAAGCTATTGGCACGTTTTTTCCAGAAGAGAGATTTTCTAACTTTTATCTACCAACTCCAATTAATCCAAATGGAACTTGGACGGTAGAAGTATGTGATGATAAATCAGGAGATGAAGGGATTATAGAGCAGGTAGAATTGGTCTTTGTGCCTATTGGTTGTCCTGCCCCTACTAATTTAGTCGCCTTTAATGTCACGGCAACCACCATTGATTTAGATTGGCAGAATAGTGGGCAATGTAATAATGCTGTCGTTGAATTTGGTCCAGCAGGATTCACGCCGGGCAACGGCACAACTGCGGGGTCTATCAATAGCCAAGTGATTGTTTTAAATTGTGTAGATAACTTTGATTTGCTCAATTTAGACCAATTAACCACTTATGACATTTATGTTCGGCAAACTTGTAATGCCTATAATTTTGCCTATAATTCTTGCAAAGTTACTGTTCAAACAGATTGTATTTTACCACCGACCACCTTATCCGAAAATTTTAATAACCAACAAGATTGTAATGGCAGTGGTGCTTGTATAGACTGCCCTACGCTATCAGGTGTATGGAAAAATGCTATAGATGATGATATAGATTGGATTGTTCATAGTAGTACTACCCTTACTTCTGGCACAGGGCCTTCTAATGATGCGGATGTAAATGGACAGTACATTTATTTGGAATCTTCGAGTTCTTGTAGACCCGCTAAAGAAGCTATTATCCGAACCGACTGCATTGAAGTAGATGCCAGTACGGGTATTTGCCATTTATCCTTTTTTTACCACATGTTTGGTCCCAATATAAATGCCCTTTTCTTGGAAATCACTACGGATGGTACCAATTGGATAAGCCTATGGAGTGAAACTGGTGATCAAGGCAATGAGTGGATTCGACAATACATTAATCTAAGTGCTTATGATGGCAACGTCGTTCAGTTTCGGTTTAGAGGTATTTCTGCTGCCATCAATTTTAGAGGAGATATAGCCTTGGATCGAATTGAATTTTATGGCTCTCAACTAAAAGCAAGTGCGGTTTTTTATGCGGATACGGATAATGACGGTTTTGGCGATCCAACAGATTCTATTGCTGTTTGTTTTGCCGCACAACCTATTGGCTTCGTTGACAATAATTTAGATTGTGACGATACTAATTCATCCATCAATCCTAATGCAGTAGAAATCCCTTGTAATGGGATTGATGAAAACTGTAGTGGCATGTCAGATGATGCGGTTATTTTTAGTCCTACTTTTAGCTTGGATACCATCTGTAGCGGAGAGACAACTGTAATTAATGTAAGCACTTCCAATGCAGGACAAATTTATTGGTTTGAAGATGCGGCAGGAACCATCTTAATTGATTCTGGAACGGTTTTCAGCACGCCTATTTTAAACAATACCACAACTTACTATTCTCAAGAAAGAGTTAACTTTTCTGGACAAATTTGTGAGAGTGCCATTATTCCTGCTGTGATTACTGTTAATCCAACACCCGCTATAACTAATGCTTCTGGCAATCAAAATATCTGTCAAAATACTAGTTTCGATTTAAGAAATTTGATTATCCAAGACGCCAATAATGCAATGGATACTTTGTTATTTTTTGCCAATGACTCCTATTCCAATTCGGCAATAATTAACAATCCTATTGTTACGGTCAGCGCTGATTCTATTTTTTATATTCAAGCAGTTTCTAACGCAGGTTGCACCGATGAATTAGCCGTTTCTTTTTCTATCGAAACGATTCCTTCCGTCAATATTACAGCAGGAGATACTTTAGCCTTATGCTTTCAAGGGGCGCCTCAATTAATTACGGCAGTAGAAGGGGGAACAGGCATTGGTCCTTTTGATTTTTCTTGGAGTACTGGTGCGCAAGAATCAGAGGCCATTGTTTTTGCTCGAACCAGAGATTCCAGACAGACAATTAATGTTACGGTCACTTCCCAAAGTAACGGTTGCTCGGCAAGTGATCAAATTATTATACATACTTTGCCCAGTATCAGTACCGTTGAAGTAAGCGATATACAAGAACCTAGTTTTTGTCAAGAAGATGGAGCAATTATCATTGAACCTAGGAATGGACAAGCACCTTTTGATTATGCTTGGAGTGGTGCTGTATCAGGTAGGGCTACGAATATTGCTACCCCAAATTATACCATAGACAACCTTGAATTAGGTGCTTATAATATCACCATTACAGATAACTTTGGCTGTAGTAGAAATATTCCTCAACAAGTAGTCAATGGACCCAATTTTGGCATTGATGCCATTACTGATGTTACTTGTTTTGGTTTAAATGACGGCGCAATTAACCTAAATGTTGGGGGCTTAGTCAATCCAACCTATCAATGGAGTGATGGCACCACTATTTTTTCGACTGCACAAAATGTAGCGGGACTGAGTGGCGGCGTCTATTCGGTAATTGTCGATGCGGATAATGTAACGCCTTGTCCAATTGATAGCATTGTGATTAAAGAACCTGCTTTATTAGAAATATTGAACCAGAATGTTAGTACGCCTAGTTGTGCAGGTTTTTCTGATGCGATGATTGCCCTGACAGTTACAGGTGGAAATCCTAGTACAGATGGCACTTATAATTTTAATTGGGACAACGGAATACCTAATACTGCTAGTCCTCAAAATTTAGCCCCTAATACCTATAATGTTACCATTACCGATACTAAAGATTGTAGGGCTTCAGAAGTAATAGTAATTGCCCCAACTCCTGTATTAACTGTCGATTTAACGCCAACTACGCCCAACTGTTTTGGTCAAGATGATGGAGAAATTGCATCAACTGTAACAGGCGGTACAATGCCTTATAGTTATGAATGGGACGATGCACTCAATCAAAATACGCCCATTGCTTATGGCTTAGTTGCTGCTACTTATACGTTGAATGTAACCGATGCCAACGGTTGTGACATAAGTCAGGAAAGTACTTTAACCAATCCAACAGCTTTGTCTGCAACGATTGCCAATATTGATAGCCCGCTTTGTAATGAAATAAACGATGGCAGTATTAATTTAGCAGTAACAGGCGGAACAGGTAATTATCAATATCTGTGGAGTACCAATGATACGACAACTAACTTAATGGACATTGGAGCAGGTAGTTTTGCAGTAACTATTACCGATGATAATAATTGTGATTTCACCCTAGATTCTATCTTAGTAACTGCACCAGAATTAATGGATATTAACTTTTCTAATCTAGAAGCACCACTTTGTATGGGTGTTGATGATGGCCAAATTACAGTAAGTGTGAATGGCGGTGTAGCCCCTTATAGTTTTGCTTGGAATAATGGAGCAACTACCGCTTCGATTAATAATCTAATCGCTGCCGATTATTTTGTGGAAGTCACCGATGTCAATGGTTGTATTTCCAATTCTGATACTGCCACGCTAGTTGCTCCCCAATTATTAAACATCCAAGATTTTCTAGTCATTGATGCTATTCAATGTCATGGATCCAATAATGGAGCTGTTTTTTATAGAATTAATAGTCAAGCGCCAGGGGCAAATAGTTTTTCTTTCGAGTGGTTAGACAGTACAACCATAGTGACTAATTCGGATGGGCTTTGGTTGAGCAGTCAATTTACGACTTTATCTGCTGGACAATATGATTTAGCCATTCAGGATAATATTGGCTGTAGCCTAACTACTAGTTTTGAATTAAGTGAACCTGCTTTGCTGCAAATTGATACTGTTTTGGTTGAATCCCCTTCTTGTTTTGGGGAAAGTGATGGTAATGCCATTGCCAATATTCAAGGAGGCACCATGCCTTATACTTATAGTTGGACCTTCCCGAATAATCGAATTGTCAGAACCGATGAAAATGTCCTACAAAATATTGATGGAGGGGGGTATAAACTAGAAATTATTGATGCTAATAATTGTGTCTCTCCTGCTTATACCTTCGAGGTAGCAGCATCTAGCCCTATTCAATTACAAGTAGTAGAGGTTCAAAATGCTAGTTGTTCTAATCCAGAAGGTGGCTTTATAAATCTTAGCACTTCTGGTGGTCGATCAGGTATTAACTATGAATGGAATAATGGTTTATTAACGGAAGATTTGACCGACTTAGATGTAGGAACTTATGCTATTACGGTTACGGATGGCGCAGAATGTACACTAACTCGTTCCTTTACTATTCAGTTAGAAGAAGACAGCTTAGCTATTGAATTGATTGCTATTGACCAACCTAACTGTGATAATACTTCAGATGGGGCTATTGCGATTCAAGTAAATGGTGGCTTTGGCAATTATCAATTCTTTTGGAGCAATGGTGTACAAACATTTGATGGAGACTCCACCCAATTACAAAATTTAAGCGCTGGCAGCTATGATGTAAGTGTTATTGATGCCAATAATGAATATCTCTGCGTTGGTTTCCTAGATAACTTGGAATTAATTCCAGAAGGTAATATCTCGGTTGATTTAGATAATTTTAATAATGAATTGGCCTGTTTCGAGGATGAATTAGGTGCTTACTTCATCACGCCTACTGGTGGCAATATGCCTTATCAATACGCTTGGAGTAACGGTGCTACTACGGAAGATGTCACCAATTTAGCTGCTGGTAGTTATAGGTTAACCATTACCGACGCAAATAATTGTGAATGGACAAGTGGGGAATTATTTCCTGAAATTTTAGCACCGGGCAATCCGTTCATAGCTACGGCTAATTTTGTGACCGATTCTTTATGCGTTGGGGATGATAATGGGCAAATTGACCTAATCGTAGAAGGTGGTACTACACCCTATAATTTTGAATGGAATAATGGCGCCACAACTGCCACTATTCAAAATTTGTTACCAGGCGCTTACTCTTTGACTGTAACGGATGAAAATGATTGTTCCCTTCAATTTGATACCACCATTGCCATTCGAGTAGAAGAATTGGAGGTTTCTCTTTTAACTTCCGACCTCAATTGTTTTGATGATAATTCTGGGTTTATTGAAGCCAAAGTCATCTGTGGGGTACCACCTTACCAATATGCTTGGAGTACAGGGGACACGACTAAAAATTTAATTAACCTAGAACAAGGCGGCTATAACCTAACGGTAACTGATGCAAATGGCGCAATCATGGAAAGTTTTGCTATGCTGCGTTCTCCTCCTTTATTACAAATTGATTCTACTAGAATTGATTTATTGAACTGTGAAGGCTTTATCAGATTAGATGTCTCAGGCGGTGTATCTAACTCTTATAATTATACTTGGCGAGATGAATTGGGGACTATTATTTCTACCACAAGCACCGCTAACGGTTTAGCGACAGGTAGCTACTCCGTTACTGTACAAGATGCCAATAATTGTCGAATTGAGCTAGGGGATTTAGTGATTGAGAATAACGATATCATTGATAGTTTACAGACAAGTTCTTCCTTTAATCGACAATCTAACAGAGGTACCTTAAGGGTAGATACGGTCTATGGTGGAACTGCTCCGTTTACTTATCTTTGGTTTAATGAAACGGATAATATTATTGGTACGAATGCGGTTGTTACAGGCGTAATTTTAGGAGATTATTACGTGATTGTAAAAGACGTAAATGGCTGTGAACAGCGACGAAATCAGACCTTAGATATTACCGACCCCATTATAGATTTGCCAACCGTAGAACAATTTAATTTATATCCCAACCCGACCAATGCTTCGAGTTACTTGGATATTCAGTTTTTAAAAAATGTTGATGTCTCTATCACTCTTTTAGATGGAGTGGGTAGGCAAATTTTCCAAATTGAAAAAACGAATATCTCCACCATTCAAGAAGAAATTGATTTATCAAATTATTCAACTGGATTATTTTATATAAAAGTAAGGGTCAATAATGGTCCTGCTTTTGGAGAAAAGCTATTTTATATTAAAAATTAAAACTTGTTTTTCAGTACTTTATAAAATATTTTTTGGTTAATTTGATTAGCTATAAGATAATATTCTTTCTAAAGATAAAAGGTAGCTCAACTGAGATTTGAGCTACCTTTTCTTCTTTATTTACGTCATTTATACAACTGGATTTCCAGCTAAAAATTAGCGTACTTTGCGGTCTAATTAACATTACCCAGACTATTCCGATAACTTTCGGGAAAGCATATTAAATTTCAAACTCAACTTATCATGGTAAAAATATTAATCAACGACGGTATTCACCCTGATGGTCAATTGCTTTTAGAAGAAGCAGGCTATCAAGTAGAAACCAATAAAATTGCGCAAGAAGATTTAGACGCTCAGTTACCTAACTACGATGCTATCTGTGTCAGAAGTGCAACTAAAGTAAGAACCGCTTTAATTGACAAATGCCCTAACCTAAAAGCTATCTGTAGAGGTGGTGTTGGCTTGGATAATATTGATGTAGCACACGCTAGATCAAAAGGTATTCAGGTGATCAATACCCCAGCCGCTTCTTCTAAATCTGTAGCAGAATTGGCTTTTGGACATATGTTTAGCTTGTCTAGATTTTTGCACTTGTCAAATAGAGACATGCCTGCAAAAGGCAATACAGAATTCAAGAAATTGAAAAAATCCTATGCCAAAGGACAAGAATTAAGAGGTCGAAATTTAGGGATTATTGGTTTTGGTAGAATCGGACAAGAAACAGCTAAAATTGGTTTAGGTTTAGGGATGAATGTGTTACCTGTTGATTTGATGTTGGATGATGCCACCATTCAACTAACTTTCCAAGGGAATAAAGAAATTATGGTTTCTGTAAAAATTGACACCGTTGAAATGGATGAAATGTTAGCCAAAGCAGACTACATTTCTCTACACGTTCCTTCTTTAGGCAAAGCTTTATTAGGGGTAGATGAAATGGCGAAAATGAAAGATGGTGTTATTTTGGTCAATACGGCAAGAGGTGGCACCATTGATGAAGATGCGCTTTTAGCTGCTTTAGCAAGTGGAAAAGTAGGCGGTGCAGGTCTAGATGTTTTTGATAATGAACCAACTCCAAGAGCTGATTTATTAAACCATCCAAGAATTTCTGTTTCTCCTCATATTGGTGCCTCTACACAAGAAGCACAACGAAATATTGGTTTGGAATTGGCGGAGAAGTTGATTGGGGTGTTTGGGGAAGTATAGTATCCAAAATTGTTTATCATAAATAAAAAGACCGACTTGATTTTAAATCGAGTCGGTCTTTTTTGTCTACTTTATTAGGTATTTATTTAATGGGTCGCTAAAGCAGAGTTAGGAGTCTTACCTCGCATCCAAAAATATAGTACACTAAATAATACAATCAATGTAAGAGGGACAAATATCATAGTACTCATAGTCATTTGCCCAGCTGCAATATTCATTGCATCACCAGTTAATCCTTCTGCCGCTGCCGCTGCCCTATTAGAATCAATTAGTCCCCCGAAAACTGGTTGAACAGCTCCTGACATAAACATACCTACAGCACCAACAATCGACATGCCCAAAGCCCCACTTTTAGGAATATAATCTGCAACAAAACCAATCATATTTGGCCAGAAATAGGCTATGCCTAGTCCAAATATTGCTGCTGCTACATAAACCATTCCTCCTGTTTGAGTACTCAATAAATATAATCCTAAAGTAGCTAAAATAGCAGATCCAAGTAAAACACCAGTTGTATTAAATTGTGCTACTACAGCCCCGCCGAAATAACGGGCGACCGCCATCAAACCAAAAGTTAAAGCTAAAACCAACATTGGAGTAGCACCACTCCCTTCCAAGGTTAAAGGTACAAAATTGTTTGGCCCAAACTCTGACATTGCAGTAAAGGCCATACAGACCATTATAAATAAAAATAAAGGAGTTAACATGGCACTAAAGTTACCTGATAACGTATCACTTTCTTCGACTTTAGCTACAGGCCAACTTGCTCCTGCAAATAAAATAGCATAAATAATAGTAGGGATAAGAATAATAGCGACCTGCATCTGCCACCCCCAATCAATACTAGTCATTGCTTGAGAAAGCAAACTACCTACTAAGATTCCACCAGGAAACCACATATGAAAGCGGTTCATCATTTTACTCATCATATTTCCTTCATAGGCATCAGCAATCATTGGATTACAAGCTGCCTCAGTACATCCATTTCCTAAACCAATCAGAAAAGATGACAATAATAACATAGAATAGCTACCTGCAAAAATTGTTAATATGATCCCTATAGCATGAGCAAAAAATGCAAACTGCATAATTCGTTTTCCACCAATAGTATGGTAAATCATTCCTCCAATAATCATAGCTACGGGAAAACCCCAAAACCACATAGAATTAATAAAACCTAATTGGGTTGCGGATAAGCCTAATTGCTCTTCTAATTGCGGCATAACCCCCGCTCGAATACTAAAGGAGAAAGCAGTTGTTATAAGAGCAAAACAACTTGCATAAAATAATTTTTTATCGTTTGTCATCTTAAAATTAGATTTTCGTTTTGAAAATAGATTGCATCAATAAATCCGTCAATGATACGGATTCTTGGCTTGTTTCCAAAATTTTAATTTCTAAAAATCAAAAAATCTTATTTATTAAATAACTTTGGGTACATTTGACACTAAGTAGACTGTTTTTTAAACTAAACCTTCCCTATTATTCATTGATTAAAATAGAAATAATGTCATTCAAATCACTTGTTTTATTAATTATAAGTAGCCTTTTATTATTTGCTTGCCAAAATCAACCAGAAAAAGCTGCTGCTAAAAAAGTAGTTAAAAAAGCTGCTGAAGTAGAAATCGTCGAATTAACCAATAGCATTACTGAAAAAGAAAAAGCAGCAGGTTGGCAGTTACTATTTGATGGGCGGTCTTTGGAGCAATGGAAAGGCTATGGCATGGATGGTGAATTGCCTAAAACTTGGTTAGCGAGAGATGGAGAGATTGTTGGGCAAGGAAAAGACAACCTAATCACTAAAGAACAATACAATAATTTTGAGTTAAGCCTAGAATTTAACTTAACGGAAGCCGCCAATAGTGGCATCTTTTATTTTGTTAAGGAAATTGACGGTCAACCCATTTATCAAAGTGCGCCAGAATATCAATTAGTCGATAACCAAACCTATCTCAATACCCAAGGTGCTGATTTTATGCACAAGCACTTAACAGCGGACGCCTTTAATTTATACGATGGTATCATTAATCCTGCCATCAAGCATGGAAAATGGTACACCGCCAAAATTAAAGTCGAAAAAGGGCATGTCGAACATTGGTTAAATGGAAAATTATGCATTGAATACGATTGGAATTCCCCTGAATGGAAGGAATTGGTTGCAAATAGTAATTTTAACCAAACCTATTTTGCCACCTCTCCCAAAGGACATATTGGTTTGCAAGGTTGGGGAAATGATATTCGATTTAGGAATATAAAGATTAGAAGATTATAGCAATTGGCAGTAGGCAGTCAACAGTAAAGGGTTAATCTCCAACACCTAAATTTAACCTATTTCTTTTAAAAAATATTCGTTATCCGTTGGGCTTCATTCATCCGTTGGGTTATTTTTCTACCAATGGATGAATGAAGCCCAACGGATTTTTTTTGCTCATCTATTAGTTATATTATTTTATTGCTTACCTTAGTTCTGCAATTTTGAAACCACCATAATCGAATCATCCTATATAATAATGAACACTAGAAATACCTTACTCTTTTTATTGGCTACTTGCTATTTTTTTGCTTGTGCCAACACAAAAAATATTCCTACTACAAAAACAAAAGATCTTTCTTTTGAAGTAAGCCTACCTTCGACTTTAAGTAATCAAAAATTAGACGGTCGATTATTGTTATTAATTTCTAAAAATAACGAGGCAGAACCTCGTTTTCAAATTTCGGATGGCCCAAATTCTCAATTAGCTTTTGGACTCGATGTGGAAAATTTTGGCGGAAAGAATACGGCCATTTTTGATAGTGCTGTTTTTGGGTATCCTTTAAAAAGTATCAATGATATTCCTAAAGGAGACTATTATGTACAAGCCTTATTACATGTTTATGAAACCTTTAATCGGTCAGATGGGCATGTAATCAAATTACCAATGGATAGAGGCGAAGGGCAACAATGGAATCGAGCGCCAGGCAATCTATATAGTACCCCGCAAAAAATACGGATTGATGCCGACCAAAATCCTACGATCCAAATAAGCTTAGATCAAAAAATTGCGCCCATCGAACCACCAAAAGACAGTAAATACATCAAGCATATCAAAATAAAAAGTGACTTATTGTCCAAATTTTGGGGTCGAGATATGTACTTAGGCGCACATGTGTTATTGCCCGAAGGCTTTGAGGAACATCCCGATGTCAACTATCCTTTAGCAATTATGCACGGGCATTTTCCACATGATTTTGGTGGATTTAGCGAAACGCCACCAGACCCGAATTTAAAACCGACTTTTAGCGCTCGTTTTGGCATTGATGGCTATAATATCAAACAACAGCAGGAAGCCTATGATTTTTATAAACTTTGGACGAGTCCTAAATTTCCAAGGGTTTTAGCCATTAAAATCCAACATGCCAACCAGTATTATGATGATTCTTATGCGGTCAACTCTGAAAATTTAGGCCCTTATGGAGATGCCATTACCTACGAACTCATTCCACATATTGAAAAACAATTTCGAGGGATTGGCGAAGGTTGGGCGAGGTTTGTTTATGGGGGTTCTACAGGCGGTTGGGAAGCCTTGGCTGTGCAGGTCAAGTATCCCGATGAATATAATGGTTGTTATGCGGCTTGTCCTGACCCGATAGATTTTCGAGCGTATTGTTTGGTTGATTTATACAAAGATAAAAATGCTTATTTTCTAGAAAGTGATTTCAAAAAAACGCCTCGCCCAATGCACCGAGATTATTTAGGGCGGGTCAATTCCACTTTGCAAGAGGCCAATTTTAGAGAATTAGTCTTAGGCACAAAAAGCCGTTCTGGGCAACAATGGGATATTTGGGAAGCCGTGTTTTCCCCTGTCGGAGATGACGGTTACCCCAAAAGAATTTGGAATAAAAAGACAGGCGACATTAATCCCGAAATCGCCAATTACTGGAAAGAAAATTATGACTTGACCTATATCATGAAACGAGATTGGGCAATGATTGGTCCAAAACTCAAAGGCAAAATCAATATTTACTGCGGCGATATGGATAATTATTACCTGAATAATGCCGTCTATTTAGCCGAAGAATTTTTGGAAAGCACTTCCGAACCTTATTATGACGGTGAAGTAGATTATGGCGAACTCGCCGAGCATTGCTGGAATGGAGATCATACACAGCCGAATGCTATTTCTCGATTGCGGTATCACTCTATGTTTATTTCTAAATGGGCTCAGGAGATTGGGCGGCGTGCGCCTGAGGGGGTGGATTTAGTGGGGTGGCGGTATTGATTGTGCAGTATTTATTTTGAACTTTGTTTTATTTGTAGGTTAGAGTTGATGGAGATGATGTAGCTCTGAAATAAATAATGCATATTGAAAATGCTTAGAGTTTCCAGAACTTAGAGTTCTGGAAACTCTGGATTATGCCTAAATTCTTTCCAGAGCTAATGAAGAAAAATCTTTTATGATTCTCAATCAGTTTAAAAATTTATTAAATCATATATTTCACTCGCTGGAAATAATAAATCTAAATAACTTGCTTTCAATTTAAAATTGCATCCTTTGTCAACTATTTTTCCATCAGGTTGCCTTTTTATCGGATAATCAAGGGTGATAGCTCCCATATCGACTAAAAATTCAAATTGATTAACTCTTGGATTTTTAGTGTGCTCTGCTTCCTTATAAAGAAAATACTCTTGATTATCAATCATTTTGCTTTCTGTAGAAATCCAAAAAGTCTCCTTGTGTTTTTGTAATAATGCTTTTTTTAACACGTCTAATTCCCAGACTAAGAAATCTCCAATTTCTTTTTTATCAGAATTCTCCACTAACCATTCTTTTTCATATTCCACTCTTAGGATTAGGCCTTGGTCATTTCTTCCTGTAGCTCTAATGGTATTGTAAAGTCTAAAAATCCCTTTCTTCCAATATCTAAAATTTCAACTCTTGATTTAAATTTGCTAAGTTTCCAATTAGGTGTTTTTCCAAATAAACTTTTTCTTGTCCCTCTAGAATCTCTGAACGATTTTAGCTCTATTCCCTTATAGTCAGGAGATTTAGAAGAATTCATTTCTATACCAAGTAATTTTTCAAGTGTTCTTCCCACTCCTGTATCCGCATTTACTAAGGATTTAGTAAAACCACCTTTTGCAATTGCTCTAAGTCTATAAAGAAGCTCTTGAGAAATCTCATTCTCAACAAAATTAATCTCTTGAATTAATTCTTTGAAAGGATTAGTTATTGAGGAAGTTAAAAGTTCTTCAATTGGATTTTGGCTTAAGTTTATAATATGAATTTTATTATCATAACCAATCAAAACTAATATATCATTTGGATTGGTATGTTTAGTTAGGCCATAAAACCAAATTCTAGTATCTCCCCCTTTTCCTTTAGCCCTAGGTCTATAAAGTGAAGCTGTGGTTTTTATAGCAATAGATTCTTTGTAAAGTATAGACTCAATTTGAACTCCGTTTTCTTTTGCTCCCTGTCCTTGTAGCTCATAATTGTGGAGATTACTATCTTTTAAATAACTTCTAACCATACCTGTCGCATCCATTATTCCTTTCTTTAAGGCTGTTGCAGTAGGTTCAATTAAGGTATAAGAAATTGAATTTTCTGTGAGTGATTTTAATTTTTGTTCTTCTAATTGGGTTAATGGTCTCATTTTATATTTTTTAAAATCTCCATTGCTACAGCTCTTGCTAATAGGGGTGGTACCGCATTTCCAACTAAGGTAAATTGTGGAACTTCTGTTTTTCTTTTATTGCCTCCTGTTGACCGTTTACCTTGAAAAACAAAAGAATCATCAAAAGATTGTAGTCTTGCCATTTCTCTAACCGTTAATGCTCTTGGCGAATTATAATGAATATAATCGTCAGGAATTGTCATGACGGTAGAACTCAATTTTTCGGGGTCTAACAAATTATAATTTCGCTTTTTAGAACTCAATCCAATTCTCTCTAGTTCTTCTTTTGCCAATTTATAGTCTCCTGCTTTGATAATCGTTGCTAGTCTTTTTACAACGTCTTCTTTTTGATTACTGGTTTTATGATTATGTAGTTTATCGTAACTTTTTTCTTCTGATTTTAGGGCAGCACTACTTTTAACATAGAAAGGTGGTTTAGCTGTAGCAAATCGCTTGTTTAATCGCCCTTCTTTACTCCATTCACTATAAGTTTTTCCATCTTTTTTTACGACTTTCCCATCAATAGTTCGGTCTTTGATTAGGCTTTGCATTTTTGTTGCCGTACCGTTATACATCTGCTTAATATCAACCTTGGCATAATTGTGAGCGTGTGTATTATTGCCCACAAAATCTAAATCGTAAAGTGCTTCAAAGATTTTAACTTTCTCGCCTTCAGAAACCGTAGCGGGAATTTCCTCAATTAATTGCTGGTCTTTTCGACAACCTATAAAAAGTACTCGCTCTCTATTTTGTGGAACACCATAGTTAGCTGCATTAGCAACAAAAGGAGCATTAATATTATAGAGTCTTAGTTTTTCCATAATTTTTTCAAACTCTTCCTCTAATGCAGCGGTTTTGCTCTTCTCTTGTAAATTAGAAAAGCAATCTTCTAGTATCCAAGAATAAATATGCAAACCTAGAATAAATTGGTCCACTTCTTTTTGGAAAGCCGCATCGACATTAAGATTTTGAAATGCCTTTTCAATTTTTTGAACAACAGTTGATGCATCTAACTCTTCAATAAAATTATCGAAAACAGCTACATAATAATCGTTGTCTAGATAATTATTATCCTTTTGCTTGATGATATTCCTTCTAATCTTGGCTAATTCATGATAATTGGATAACAGATTTAAGCCATGCCGAATAGTCGATATTTTTTCATCTGTTTTACTAAAATGATAATCAACAATTTTTGGTGTTAGATTTTTGAAATAGTTGGCTAATTTATTGATGTAGTTTTTTCTTGCTGCTATCAATGCATCTCCAGTCTTACACTCAAACTCGATTCTAGCTAAAATACATTCTAAAATAAACTGATGCTCTGGATGGCGTTTATAAAGTTTTCTAATAAACGTCGATAACTTTGGTATCGCCCTATTATCTATGATAGATTTTATCTCTTTTAAGATTAATTCTTTTATTTGCCCTTTCTCCTTGGTAAGAATGCCTTTGACATTCTCCATCACAAAGTATTTAGGTTTTACAATCTTTATGATTTCAAGATAATAAGAGAATAAATCATCTTTCTTATCAAACTTTCTTCTTTTCCCTGCAAGACTAAAACTTTGACAGGGTGGGCCACCACAAATAACATCTATAGTTCTATCTCCAATTTTTTCTTTTAGCTGAGGAATAAAATCAGGGTCCGTAATATCCTTGCATAAAAAATAGGCATCTAAACCCAATTGATGATTATAGCGAACAACATGAGTTAGTTCGCAATTCTCATTAATATCACTAGCTCCTAAAAAGTCAAAATATTTATTGCCTATCTCCGCTTGTAAAAAACCTTCACTAAATCCGCCTGCACCAGCAAAAAAATCAATAAAAGAAAAAGACTTTCCATATAGAGGCAACTGTTCTTCGACAATATTGACCGTATGGTCTTCTTTATAGCAATGAACAAAATCATGCAAATGATTCTTTATTTCTTTTGCGGTAAAAGTCTTTTTTGTGGACTTATTAATCAATTCATTAGCACGGTCTTTCAAATAACATAAATAGTTATTTAATGCTGTTGCCTCCGAATAAGAGACTAAAGCTAGTTGATGCTCTTTGTCAAAATAGGTTGGAGCTATTTTTTCTCCAATTGAGATTTTGGCTTGTTTATTATTACAATTAATCCTCAGAAAAATTGGTGCATTTCCCTTTTTGTCGGGTTTGTCTAAATAAAAATTAATGGAAGCTGACATAGTTTGTGTAGTTTTCGGACAAATTTACGGACACGGACAAATTTACGGACATTTTTGGATTTTACAAGAAAAGGTGTTACGATTATTTAAAACAAACAGTCAACTTGTAGGACATCGAAAAAATAAATTCTTGTACATCTTTACCACAATTAAAGAACCTTCCAAAAAACTGTCCTACACTAGCTACTTCTTTTCTGTTTCTCAAAAATCAACACAGAATCCTACCTGATTGAATTACTTTTGTAACTTTCCGTTTTTTAATGGTGTTATATGTATAGACTAATACACTAGATGGTTAGATAAAAACTAATAATTATCATTTTTTAATCTGACGCTCTAAAATTAGTCAATATTAGTGTTCTTAAAAATATTTTCCATGTTTAGAAAAATTACGGCAGTAGGACTACTCTTTTCTTTCCTTACTTTTAGTCTTTTTGCACAAGCACCCAAGCGGTGGACGTCTGGTGAAATTCACGATGGTATTCAGAAATTAAATGTATTGGGTTCTGCCTTATATGTAGCGGCGCATCCCGATGATGAAAATACCAGTATGATTGCCTATATGGCAAATGATTTAAAAGTCAATACAGCTTATTTGTCTTTGACTAGAGGAGATGGAGGACAAAATTTGATTGGTACAGAAATTAGAGAATTATTGGGGGTCATTAGAACGCAGGAGTTATTAGCTGCTCGTAGAATTGATGGCGGCAATCAACTGTTTAGTCGAGCCAATGATTTTGGTTATTCTAAGCATCCAGATGAGACGCTAAAAATTTGGAACGAAAAAGAAGTTTTAGCGGATGCTGTTTGGGCAATCCGTAAATGGAAACCCGATGTAATTATTAATCGTTTTGATCATAATTCTGCGGGAAAAACGCATGGACATCATACTGCTTCCGCTATTATTGGGTATGAAGCCTTTGATTTGGCGGGTGATAAAAATAGTTATCCAGACCAATTAAAACAGGTCGATACTTGGAAACCGCAGCGATTATTTTTTAACACCTCTTGGTGGTTTTATGGGAGTCGAGAAAAATTTGCAGAGGCAGATAAATCGGATATGGTAAGCGTAGACGTTGGGGTTTATTATCCAACTAAGGGAAAATCTAATTCTGAAATTGCAGCAGAAAGCCGAAGTCAGCACCAATGCCAAGGCATGGGGCGGGCAGGAAGTAGAGGGGAGTCCATTGAATATTTGCAATTGCTAAAAGGCGATATGCCTAAAGCAGAACATGATATTTTTGCAGGCATTGATATTACTTGGAATAGAGTGAAAGGCGGCGCACCAATTGGGGAAATTTTAGCAGGGGTAGAAAATGATTTTGATTATAGCAATCCTGGTGCAAGTGTACCTCAATTAGTAAAAGCCTATAGATTAATCAAAGCCTTACCTGATGGCTATTGGAAAAATATCAAACAAGCAGAAATTGAAACAATTATCGAAGCTTGTATGGGGCTTTTTGTAGAAGTATTAGCGACCGATTATTCTGCTACCCCAGGCGAATCTGTTGGATTAGATATAGAAGTAGTGAATCGTTCTGATGCACAGGCAACGCTACAATCTTACAGTATTCATCCAATTAATAAAGATACTACTTTAAATCAAGCATTAGCGAATAACATTACTTTTAAAACGAAAGATAAATTAACCATTCCTACTGATATTGCCATGACCAATCCTTATTGGTTAAACAAAAAGGCAGAATTGGGCATGTACACCGTGGATAATCAAACCTTAAGAGGTTTGCCAGAAACGCCTCGATCTATCAAAGTCCTATTGAACTTTACAATTGAAGGCGAACCGATGGCGATTACCAAAGAAGTGGTGCATAAAAAAGCAGACCCTGTAAAAGCAGAAATTTATCGACCTTTTGAAGTAACGCCGCCAGTCTTTGCGAATATTCAAGAAAAAGTCTATGTTTTTGCCAATGATGCGCCCAAAACGGTGAGTGTGCTAGTCAAGTCTAGTAAAGAAAAAATTACTGGAAAAGTTACTTTAGCTCGACCAAATGGTTGGAAAATTGAACCAGAATTTGTGGCCGTCAATTTGGGCATCAAAGGAGAAGAGCAATTAGTTAGCTTCCAATTGTTTCCGCCAAACAATCAAGAAGAAGGATTAATTACGCCTATCGTAGAATTAACTGATGGTACTTTCCATACCAAAGGTGCTACTTTCATTGAATACGATCATATTCCAACGCAAACCGTTTTCCAACCAGAAGAATCAAAAGTCGTTCGATTGGATATTCAGAAAAGAGGCGAAAATATTGGTTATATCATGGGGGCTGGTGATGAAATTCCACCTAGTTTAGCGCAAATTGGTTATAAAGTAACGGAGTTAAAAGACGGAGAAATTATCGCAGGTAATTTAGCTCAATACGATGCTATTATCTTAGGCGTCCGTGCTTATAATACAGTGGAAAGATTAAAATTCTATCAACCTAAGTTATTGGAATATGTAGAAAATGGCGGTACGATGATTGTGCAGTACAATACCACTTGGCGATTGAAAGTAGATAAAGAAATCATCGCTCCTTATGCTATGAATTTGTCTAGGGATAGAGTCACCGTAGAAGAAGCAGAGGTAAGAATGTTAGTACCTAACCATCCTATTTTAAACACCCCTAATAAAATTACCAGTAAAGATTTTGACGGTTGGGTACAAGAAAGAGGTTTGTATTTTGCGAATGAATGGGACAAAGAAAAATTTACGGCTATCCTTTCTGCCAATGATCCAGGAGAAAGCCCCAAAGATGGTGGTTTATTGGTCGCTAAACACGGCAAAGGTTATTACATCTACTCCGGTTACTCTTGGTTTAGAGAATTGCCCGCAGGTGTACCTGGTGCTTATCGCTTGTTTACGAATATGATTTCTATTGGGAAGGAGGCTCGACCGTAAAATATTAAGGTTCTTTGACAATTTTTGCAAAACGTAGCTCAAGCTTCTAGCTTGAGAAGTAATTTGTCACTAAATCATTGGTTCTCAAGTAAGATGCTTGAGCTACGAATTATGCTTAATGCAAAAATTGTCAAAGAACCAATAAATACTTTAAATTGATTTATCCAGACCTCAAAAACCAATGATCAATGCCCTAATAATCGAACCCGTAAAAAAGGAAAACAGTAGACTAGTGACAAAAATTCAAGAATTTTATCCCAAAGTAAACTGTTTTCAATCAACAACTAGTTTTCAAAAAGCCGCCGAGGTAGCCAATCAAGTACAAACAGACCTTGTTTTTTCCCCTTTGAACAAATTTTCTTATTGCACCAATTGCCTATCAAATCAGTTAGGTTTTATCTAACATAAAGATCAAATAGAGGGATGTCAACCGAAAGAAACACGCCCCATCTCCATCCATTATCAAATATTTCTGGCATGGAGGTAGCTGTTTCAATGGCTCTCAGATTAGGCCCTAATTGTACACCAGCACCAAGAGATAAAGGAATATCGCCTCCAAAACCATAGACTAGATACCCTCCTGGGGCTAAAATATTTTTAATGTTCAAATCGGGTAAATCATTAGTTGTCTCATCTTTAAATCGAAAAGCGGCAAGGGCTCCGACATCAAGTAGTGGTGTGAATAAACTAAGACTTCCTCCTTTATTGAAGCCTTTACTAAAAGAGAAACCAATGGGTGCAGCAACACTTAAATAGCCTCTTTTACCCTGCACCTCTAAGAACTCTTCTCCTCCCGAAAACCCCGTATAAGCATTGATGGCTACCGAAAAAGAAGCATATTTTTTAGTAATAGAACTACCTACAGGAAGGGCAACCGCTTCAATCGCAGTAGCAACTTCATCTGAACTTTCGGCTTCTGCTACTAATGCCATAAAATTGCCATATTTCAATAAATCCGCTTTAAATGTAAATTTATCTTTCGAGAGTAATTCTTGGAAGACATAGACCAAATTAGTAACTGCAGAAGTATAATGTTTTTGTCTAATGTTAAAATTTAATTCATTCATATGCCGAAGGATTGCCAATATTTTGTCATCCAAATCGACCGATAAAGGAGTATAAGAGAGTAATTCTTTTTTAAATTCGATGCCTGTTTCTAGTAAGGAGAAAGTAGTATGAAAAAATTGATAATAATCATCATAAACAATTGCATTACTTGCTTTTTTTGCTTTTAAAGCTTTTAAACTTATTTCTACTTCCTGAGCGTATTCAGAAAAAGCGGCAATTTGTTGTTTTAAATCTTCTAATACAGAAGGCATTGTATTTATCTTTTCCAAAACACTTCTTACACTTGTTCCGTTGGTAAAGGTAATCTTCTCTGATTTCTGCCAAATCAAGCCTAAAAAGAGGGTCATAGTTCTTTCGTCTTCAAACAAATGTTTTAATTCTTTTGGTTTAATCCAAATATTGCCAGGTATAACACTTCTCAAAGATTCGGACAATAGGTTCGCTATCTCAAATCCAGCAGCAACATCTTTATAAGCATTTTTTAGTTTATCATCAGATACTTGGTCTAGTTGAATTTTATCGACCATTGCCCCTTCTTTACCGAGGTAGGTTAAAATTGTATTAGGTGGTTCTTTGTCCAATAGCATCTGTGCCGTGGTTAACATATCTTCTGCAATTATTCGCTCAGATACAGATAATAATTCTTTATCTTGCATGAGGGATTTGAAATTGATAGGAAGTGATTTGAGGTCTTTTACAAAATGTTCCCTCAAGGTTTCTAAATAGGCATTAAATTGATAAATTTCATTATTTATTAAGCCCAGCAAATCGGTCGTTTGTGGAAAAAGTTCCCCGAAATATGGATTGTTCTTTACCTTATCTTTAAACCGTTGAAAAAAAGTGATAGTGAGTTCCTCTTTTGTTCGTTTTACCAAAAACTTTGCTAAGCCATCTGCTAGATTGGTTACAAAAGGCCCTGTCCCTGCCGAGGGCAAATCCGCTGCTCTTTTTAATGCTAAAGCGGAAGGTGCTTGATAAATATTTGGCAAAAGAATGATAGACTCCCCATTATCTGGACTAATAAAAGGGTTACCAGCATAAGCATCATTCAAATCTTCACTAGTTTTAATACTAGCTGGATCGTTGCAATAATTGACCAAAATAGGAATGGCCTCTTCCAAGAATAAGGTATCCTTTGAAAGATCAAACATTGCTCTAGTTAACTCAAAATTTTGAGGTTTTAAAAGTTTACTTAATACCGCCGCATCATGACAAGCAGATTGTGCCTGAAGGGATAGCCATAAAAAGGATATACCGAAAGTAAGGATAGTTTTTCTCATTTTTTTAACATTAGGTTATCATTAAGATCGTTCAATCAACTGAATCTATAAAATTGAAATAAGGGATTAGTAAGCATTGCTTGTTTATCATAAGCTAAAGTTAGCGGATGAAGTGCCGTCACTATATCTGCTTTTGTTCGAGGCTGATAATTGGTTTCCGTTTTTTTCCAATATGCAATTAATAAGGAAACCATTCCCGCCAATGCCGCCGTGGCATAACTACAAGAAATTGGTTTAGTAATGAATTTTCGACTGCGAAATAAGGTACTAACTGTCACCGGTAATTCTGGAAATACAAAATCTATTTTTGGATTGAAAACGGCATTGGCTGGCAAGGTATTCAATAGTCGCTTCCTCAAAACACCTCCTACTAAACTAGCTTCTCGAGTTGCGGGAAATTTTAAATTATTCAGCCTTTTGAGTCGACTTGTATTTTCTAAGCAAGTGACTACCGTTATTTTTTTATCTTTCACCGTCTGAAATACCGCATCTATTGCTGCTTGGTCAACGGGGTCTCTAAATATCGGGAAATAGCTAATGGAAATAACATCTACTTCTTCCCGAATGGCCACTTTCATCCCTCGAATAAAATAGTCTAATAAACTTTCTTTAGCCGCATCAATAATCTTGATGATATAAATATCGGCTTTAGAGGCGATCCCATTGATTCCAGTATCTGTTAGTACAGGTTTAGCGCCAATAATGCTGGTGCAATGCGTCCCATGTGCTTGCCTAAATGGCACCGCATCTTCTACCGAATCATTGCCGACCAAAGTAGATGCATCTGGATCAAATCCAGCTTGTGTTACGTCAAATTTTCGACCTTCGACATCCAAATGAGCCAAGCAAGGATGTTGCAAATCAATTCCAGAATCTAATACTGCTATTTTGACGTTTTCTCCAGCCGTTGCTCGCCATGCTGCTGGGATTCCAAGTAATTTTTCATTCCAATCGAATAGTGCCATTTTGTTTTTATTGAAAAGTAAATAATTGTTAATTTTTTATGCTGAAATTCAACTTGCCCTCTAATATAACAAATTCTTTTTGTTATTTTGCTAATTCTACGATAATAGCACCTGTTACAAAGCCTACAACTCCACCAATAAGAGCTACCATCAAATTTTTGCCAAAATTTCGTTTATAAGCCCCTTTTTTTAGTGTTTAATTCTTTTCTCTATCTAGTTTTCTTTTGATGCACTCTTCGTTTAGCAAGGTACCAATAATAGACATACCTATTCCGAAAACAATTAAATAAATATGATTGCGATTTACTTCCATATTGTTTGATTTAAGGGATATTGGCTAAAGATTTTGACATGTTTATCTACATTAAAAAAGTAGTTGACACTTTCTGAAGGCCACGAAGTGGCTGGATTAAGGGGTTTGGGGAGCGAAAAGGATGATTTTTCTATAAAAAACCATCCTTTTCGCTCCCCAAGAACCCATTCCAAGCGAGCCGAAACTTGTCCCGCCGAAGGGGAACTTTAGTCGGGAGGCGAGCAAGGAATGTCAACT
>CAZXYA010000018.1:0-37930 GCA_964644655.1 uncultured Saprospiraceae bacterium
ATTGTCAGTAGTGATTTTAATTTTAATTGTCATTTTAATTTTAATTCATTCCTAAGAAAACCCTACTCCATTTTCTCATTCCATCATTTACTCATTTTCCCTTACCGCTGACGAATCATCTTCTTAGTCGCTTGAAAATCAGCTGTAGACAATTGATAGTATAATATACCTGTTGAAAAATCATTCATATCGGCCAATCGAATAGTATGACTACCTGACGCATAATCCCCATTTTTAGTGATAATATTTCTACCAGTTGCATCAAAAACTTGTAAAGTGACTGCACCTGCTTGCGCTAGTTGGAAACCAATAATCGTTTCTCCATAAAAAGGATTAGGGGTATTTTGTAGTAATTGAGTCGTAGCTACCGTTGCGGCTTGAGTGGGGGTAAAATCCAATTCTATATCCATGCGTTCATCCGATGCTTCATAAGCTAAAGCAGGAGTAATGCGAGAATTAAAAGTTAAGGCCTCGCTTAAGGGGGTATCTTCTAGTACTTCTACTACTAAGGTGAATAAAGTTTGATCGCTGGTAACTGGACTTTCGTTACTCCAAACAGTTGTTATGGTTCGGTCATCCAATTGGGCAAAATTATTTTTGCTAATCGCTATAGCACCTGCTTTTATATCAACAAAAGCCAAGTTGTCTAAGTTTATTGTGAATTGATAGCCAAGAATTTGCTCAAAATTGTTAGCTGAAATTGGAATTTCAATAAGCTGCCCTGCTTTTAAGAAAGCATCTGTTGTTTGAAATTGTAAGTTTTTATTGCTTCTGGATGCACCTTGTAAGAAACCATTATTCCTCACCCCACTTACATCTCCAACCTTGATGCCTAAAAAATCAATATTAGCCACATCATTTGTTAAATTATCAATGGTAATGGATTCTGCAAAAGCAAAAGGGTCTAAGGTATTATCTGTAATTGTGGCCATATTCACAAAACGCCAGCTTTGATTATTGGTGAATTCTTGGCTGAGGCCCAAAATTAATTTTTGCAATTCTAATAAATCAAAAGTAGAGATTCTGCCATCATTATTTGCGTCAGCAGCGATAGATTGGTACGGATTTTCAAAAAACTCAAGACCTAGAATATGTCTTCTAATTAATACTAAATCAAAAAGCGTCACGCCATTTGAAACATCCGCATTTTCTCTAGGTTTTATTTCATAAGCAGCATTAGTGGGCATATCGACCAATTCAAAACTTCCATCTGTAGCCGTTCTGGTAGTTGCTTCATTATTTAAAATAATTTCAAAATCGGCTAAACCAATTCCTAGTTGATTCGTGACACTTCCTGTAATATTAGCTTTACAAATTTCTTTAGCGATGGTCAAAAAAGTACTATTGTCTGATAAAATGGCACAGCCATCGGCGGTAATACTGGTTAATGGACTACCAACTGAATAATTTAAAGTGCCATCATAAGAGATGCCAAAAACTCTATTAATGCCAAAGCCAGTTCCTTCAAAATCGTAACTGCTTTCCAAAAGTACTTTTTCAATACGGTTATTCTCGTCAGTAATAATATAAGCGTAATTATCGCCTGGAGGAATCATCAAGGTATTTAAAAGCGGAATCACATCTGCTTCGCCATCATTTGGACAAATCGTTACTTCAGCTGCCCAATTGGTGGTAGCGGTAACGGTTTCTTGACATTCAAAAGCAGGGGTACAATCTTCTTTAGTGACAGTTAGAAAAAGACTATTGTCTGATAAGATGGCACATCCATCGGCTGTGATGCTAGTCAATGGATTACCAACTGAATAATTTAAAGTACCATCAAAAGAAACACCAAAAACTCGATTAATACCGAATCCTGATCCTTCAAAATTATAATTTGATTCAAAGATTACTTTTTCAATACGGTTATTGGCATCGGTAATAATATAGGCATAATTGTCGCCTGTAGGAATCATCAAGGTATTTAATAACGGAATCACATCTGCCTCCCCATCATTTTCACAAATCGTTACTTCGGTCGCCCAATTAGTAGTTGCCGCAACGGTTTCTTGGCATTCAAAAGCAGGATTACAATCTTCTTTGAGGACGGTTAGAAAAATGCTATTGTCTGATAAGATGGCACAACCGTCTGCTGTGATGCTAGTCAATGGATTACCAACTGAATAATTTAAATTACCATCAAAAGAAACACCAAAAACTCTATTTATAGCCAATCCACTTCCTTCAAAATTATACTCAGATTCAAATATGACCGATTCAATTCGATTATTTTCATCGGTAATAACATAAGCGTAATTATCACCAGGCGGAATCATTAAGGTATTTAATAAGGGCACTATATCTGTCTGACCGTCATTTGGACAAATCGTTACTTCTGTTCCCCAATTAGTAGTTGCCGCAATGGTTTCTTGACATTGAAAGACAGGATTACAATCTTCTTTAATGACGGTTAGAAAAATGCTATTGTCTGATAAGATAGCACAACCGTCTGCTGTGATGCTAGTCAATGGATTACCAACTGAATAATTTAAAGTACCATCAAAAGAAACCCCAAAAACTCTATTTATAGCCAATCCACTTCCTTCAAAATTATACTCAGATTCAAATATGACCGACTCAATTCGATTATTTTCATCCGTAATAATATAAGCGTAATTATCTCCAGGTGGAATCATTAAGGTATTTAATAAAGGCACTATATCTGCCTGACCATCATTTGGACAAATCGTTACTTCTGTTCCCCAATTGGTTGTCGCCGCAATGGTTTCTTGACATTCAAAAGCAGGAGGCATATTATCTCCACCAGTATCCCCATTTCCTTCCGTAGCGCCAAAATTCCCACTTGCCCAATGTTGCCGAAAGGCTACACAATAAAATACAAGATGGTTGAAGTCATCAATACCCACTCCTGCAGGAACGGTAAAAGTGGCTGCCCCATTAAAATGATTGATACCATTATCTCTAGTTCCAAGATTGGCAATTTCTACAGAATTACGAGTAGAATTAGGATCATCTGATAAAAAGACCCGAACATCTGGTCCAGCAGGAGTTGCAAAATCATCATCCAATCTAAATTGGATAGTTCCATCATCAAATTCCTCTAAGATGCCATTGCCACTAATGGAATAACCACCAGGTTGTAAGACAGAGATTCTAGTATTAATAATGGTTTGTGCATTGGTAAGCGTAATAAAGAAGGGAAGTAAAACGAACAGAGATATAAGTGATTTCATTGTAAAAAATTGATTTAATAAATAAAACTCAAGTTGTTTTTTTTAGCCCTTTATCTCCTCACAATTTTATCACGTAATTATAACACTCAGTCTTTTGGAAAATATCTTTGTTGGTTTTTTAATACTATTTTAGCATTTTATAAGAATAGAAAAAGTATTGAGGGAAGCAGCTTGGAAAATAGCTGTTTATTAAAAGGTATTTCAAGTTATTGACAATCAATACTTAACCTAGGTGAGAAAATAGCTATATTATCAAGTGTACCCTTAGTTTTAACCAGCCCATTAGTGTAAAAATAGAAGTATTAATTTTATGAAAATAACAGCACAGCAAATTTTTGAAAATAGTAAGCCAGCGGACGAATTGGTACAATTATTAGGAAATAAGCAATCCACCGTGACAAATATAGCAGCTTTTGAAGAAGGAAATAGGGGCGATATGGTATTTGTGCCCAATCGAAGCGCCTTAGAAGACGTGCTTAAAAAGGAGGTGTCGGTGGTCGTTATCCCACAAAAAATCAGCCCATTTTTACCAGAAAATTTAGGAGCATTGGCTATTATTCTGAGTAATAATATTGGGGTGTCTCATGCTCGATTAAAGCAAAAATATAGAGATCATGATTATAGTCAAGCAGGTTGGAAAAAGATACATCCCTCGGCTATTATTCATGAAAATGTAGTTGTTCCTAAAGACACCTGTATTGGTCCGAATGTAATCATTGAAAAAGGAGTAAAGCTTGGAGGAGGTTGTTCGATAATGGCAAATGTAGTGATAGAACATGGCGCAAAAATTGGCAAAAACGTAACCATTCACCCCGGCACCATCATAGGCTGGGATTGTGAAATTGGAGATAATTGTTTGATTTTATCGAATTCCGTTATTGGTGGCGAAGGCTTTGGTTATGCGCAAGATCAATATTTTAATCATCATCGAATTCCTCAAACAGGAAAAGTCGTGATTGGTAATAAAGTAACCATTGGGGCTTTAAATACGATTGATCGAGGTACTTATGGGGCGACTATTATTGGGAATGGTTGTATATTCGATAATATGTGTCACGTAGCACATAATGTTAAATTGGGTGAGAATTGCATTATTTTATCGGGCTTTCTTTGTGCAGGTTCTAGTGTGTTAGGCAATAGGGTAGTGGCAAGTGGTGGCACAATGATAAAAGACCATGTCCAAATTTGTGATAATACCTATTTAGTGCATCGAGCTGGTGTCATTGAAAATATTACCAAACCAGGGATGTATGCAGGTTCTCCTGTTTTGCCCATGCAAGATTATGTAAAGAATAATGCGATTTATCGCGAATTGGGGGAGTTGCGGAAAATGGTTTTGGATTTGTCTAAAAGGTTGGCAGATAAAAAGTAATTGGTTGGTAGAGGGCGGAGGACAAAGGGTTTAGGGTCGGCTGTTTAGAATTGGGCATAAAGTCCCCCAAGATCATACCTGCCTGCCGGCAGGCAGGTATCATATATCATACATCTTACATCATAAATCCGTCTGAATGGGGTGAGAAGGTCTGTTACATTCGGATTATTATAATTGATAAGTCAATAAATTCGAGATGGATTTATGATTGTCCTTAGCCCTAAACCCTAAGCTAAATAGTTTTAAGAAACCCTTAACCGATATTAACATTTCAGAGGGAAATTTTTAAAAAAAAGTGTTGTCTAATAAGCTGTAAACAAGTTTAAGAAATAGACTTTATATCCAATCATCCAGACAAAATTATTTATTATGAAAAAGTTAGTATTATTATCCTTTTTATTATTGGCGACTATTTTTGTAAATGCACAAAGAAGAGGAGGAAATCCAGCAGCGAACTTAGAAAAAAGAGTAGCCAATTTAGCGACCCAATTAAATTTATCTGTTGAGCAACAAGCCCAACTTAAAACAATTTTTGTTGAACAACAACAAAATCGAAAAGCAGGACGAGATTTAGCTAAAGCGGAAAAGGAAGCTTTGCGAGCAGCACGTAAAGAAGCAAGAGCAGCTACGGATGCTAAAATTGCGGCTATATTGACCCCTACTCAATTAGAGACTTTTAATAGTTTAGCTGAAGAAAAGAAAGCGAATCGTGGTCAAAGAGGTGGTGCTAAAGGAGATAGAGGGCGAGGAAAAGGAAAGGTCAAAGCTGAAAAAAGAGAGAAAGCGACTCCAGAAATACGTGCGCAAAAAAGAACAGACAAATTAACAGAAACCCTAGGGTTAGATGCAAACCAACAGACAGCGGTTTATAATTTAGTATTAAATCAAGTGCCAGCAGCGAAAGTAGAAAAAGGAGAATGGAGTCAATTATCTAAGGAAGAGAGACAGTTTTATAAAGAAAATCGCCAAAAGGAAAAGGCGGCTTTTGAAGCAAAAATGGCACAAATTCTAACCCCTGCTCAATTGGAGCAATATCAAAATTTACCAAAGAGAGAAAAAGGTAAAAAGAAAGGAAAGGGGAAGCAGAAAAATAAGAGATAAGGAATTAATTAAAATGCAAATTAATAGAGCGTCAGATTAAAAACTGATATCGCTTATTTAGTAATGCTCGATTAAAGTAGGGTAATCTTAAAATCACTCCGTAACTTCCTGTTACAGGGTGATAGGAGCACACTATCACGGGGTAACTTCCCGTTACCCCGTGATTTTAGTTCCCTTATGAACTACCCTACTTTACTCGAACAGCTCTGCTTATTTTAATAATGTATTTAAAATCTGTTGGGGAAAACATGCCCAATGAGCTAGTTTCCCAACGGATAATTATCAATTTTCTTTCTGTTTATCTAAAATAGCTCTGGAAATAATTTTTGCATAACCTAGAGCTTCCAGAACTTAGAGTTCTATTGATTACCCACAGAATAGATTTGAAGGGCCGAAGCTACGCTCCTTTGAGTAAAAATGGTTGAAAAAGGCATTTCTACAGACGGTGACGGAGCGATGCTCCTAAAAAACGCAAAAAATAGCTTCAATTTACCAAAAAGAGCATCGCTCTGACCCTGTCTGTAGCAAAATGATACCCAAAACGGTAAAAAGGAGCGTAGCTTCGACCCCGTTTTAGCCATTTTATTCTGTGGGTAATGGATAGAACTTAGAGTTCTGGAAGCTCTTAGCATTTTCAATATGCATTATTTATTTCCAGAGCTAAAACTTGATTGACCGCAAAAAGATAGCAAGGTGCAGCGCACCGCCTACATTTGTATCAAAAGGTGGTTGCTGCGCTGCACCTCAACCTATCATTTTTAAATAGCTATCTTTTTGCGGTCAATACTCTAAAATTAAAAATCATGCTGATAATCAGTAATTTATAATTTAAAACGGTTATAGGTCTATAAGATTGCAGGTATCGGGTTTTGTGACATATCCTAGCTATTCTCGGTCTGTCTGAACCGACAACCAATTTAATTAATAAAAGTAGATTCAATATCTAGTGTCAATCGTTCTCCACTTAATAAGCGATCCTGAAGTGCTTGAATCTTAGGCAATTCATACTCAAAATAATACTTCATGGTATGGACTTTTCCTTGGTAGAATAAATAATCATCTCCTACAGCCCCTGCGTCTATTGCCTTTTGAGCCACTTCTCCTTGTTTTAGCCATAACCAAGCAACCGTCACGATACCAAAAAATTCTAAGTACAAAGTCGCATCAGATAAAAAGACTTCTGGACGATTTTTAGTGGCTACATCAATTAGATGCATGGTCGTACCATGTAAAGTTTTGGCGGCATCTTCTAATTTAGCTATATAAGGCTTTAAGGAATCAATGGCATTGGCTTTTGCCATTGTTGCTTTCATTTCTTGTAAGATTAATTTTAAGGCTTTCCCTTTTTCCAACATTACTTTTCTACCTAAAATATCCATTCCGTGGATTGTCGTCGTTCCTTCATAAATGGCATTGACTCGAATATCTCGATAATATTGTTCTAATGGAAAATCATCTGTGTAACCTGCACCACCTAAGACTTGCATGCCTGCACTAACCGACAAATTACCCCATTCAGAAGGGAAAGATTTAACAACAGGGGTTAATAATTCCAATAATAAATGGGCATTTTCTTTTTGATCCCCTTCTGCGTTTTCGGCAATATCTGCATAATAAGCACATAACTGAACAATGGCAATACTTCCTTCTGTGATCGCTTTTTGGAATAATAACATTCGTCGAACATCGGCATGCTCAATAATCAAAACTTGTGGAAGCGTTGCATCTTTGCTAGAAGGATGCCGACCTTGTGGACGTTCGTTAGCATACTGTAAACTAGCGTAATAAGCAGCACTTGCTGTAGCTGCCGCCATTGCTCCGGTGCCAATTCTAGCTTCATTCATCATCTGGAACATATAGGGTAAGCCTCTATTGGGTGCGCCGACTAAATACCCTTTACAATTTTCACTTTCGCCCATCATTAGGTGTGCGGCGACATATCCTTTTTGCCCCATTTTGCCAAATAAACCTGCAGTCACCACATCATTGCTGACCCATTCTTGTGCTTCTTTTCGATATTTAGGGACCACAAATAAGGAAATCCCTTTAGTACCAGCAGGTGCGCCTTCAATTCTAGCTAAGGTCAAATGAATGATATTTTCGGTCGTTTCATAGTCGCCACCAGAGATATAAATTTTTTGTCCTTTGATATGATAAGACCCGTCTTCATTTGGGGAAGCACTTGTAATCACATCTGATAAAGAACTACCTGCTTGAGGTTCCGTCAAACACATTGTTCCTTGCCAATCGCCTGTCATCATATTAGGGACATAAGCATCATGTAATTCGGCACTCCCAAAAGCTCGAATTAAGTTAGCTGCCCCATCCGTCAATAGCGTATAAGCTGCAGCATTGGCATTAGCTGCGTGCATAATCAATCGGCCTGTATTGAGTAATAATTGGGGCATTTGTTGTCCCCCCTTTTCATAATCTGCATAAGCACCAATCCAACCTCCTTCACCTAAAGCTTTAATCGCCTTTTGCAGCCCAGGATGTACTTTTACTTGACCATCTTCTTCATTGTAATAAGCCTTCTTTTTATCCATCTCCGTAAAAATAGGGTAGAGGTAAGTATCGGATAAATCCTTAACAGATGCTATAGCCATGTCATAAGCCTCTGCATCATAATCTTGATATTTAGGTAGGCTATTAATGATATCGAGGTCTAATACCTCATGCAACATAAATTTTAAATTGCGGATGCTGATGTATTCTTTTGCCATATTGACTGCTGATTTTATATGATGTTTAAATCTTTAATGGGTTGCAAGATGCGGAATTTCTGGATAATAATTGGTAGGATAGTACCATTTTTTAACACGGATATTACAATATCCATGTTAAAAATCATCTGTGTTAAAAAAAGCACATAAGAAATAAATCCTATGTGCTTTTCCTAATGCAAAACCTTAGCTATAAAATCAATAATCCTTAAGAGGATTCAGAAACAAAAGTCTCCTGTAATTGTCGCAATTTTTCTAAAAACAAAGGTCGTCGTCTACGAGAAATTTCTACAGATTTGCCATCTTCCATCAATAAATAGCCACCTTCATTTCGAACATAAGATTTGATATAATTCAAATTAATGAGGTGACTTTGATGAACCTTAAAGAAATTAAAAGGGGTCAATAAATTATCGTAATGTTTTAAGGTTTTAGAAGCGGTAATTCTTCTTCCATCTACAATCCAAAAATGCGTCATATTATCATCTGCTTCCAAGCGGATAATATCGGTGATAGGGACAAACTGTACTTCTTGCATCGAAGAAATGCCAATCTTTCTAAACGGATTTGGATTATAATGTCCTTTAAAAACTTCTAATTTTTCTTTGGTATTAGAATACCTGCGCCCCTTTGGTATACGATTGACGGCAGCAATTAAATCATCTGCATCAATAGGTTTAGTAACATATCCGATACTACTGTATTCACAAGCACGAATCGCAAACTTATCATAAGCGGTTACAAAAATTATCTCAAAATCAATATTCTTTATTTGATCTATTAAGGAAAAAACTAGACCATCAGGAAGGTTGATGTCCAAAAAAGCAACATCAATTTTTCTTTTTGGTTTATTGATTAGCGCTAAACCAGACTCAATATCTTCGGCGGTACCGACTACTTTGATTCCTTGGCAATGTAAGCCTAATTGGTTGCTCAAATTACTTACACCAGCAGGTTCATCGTCAATAATTACAGCATTTATCATAGTATGTGTTTTTTTATAAAAGTAAATTCCTATAGTGTTTGAAGAATGTGGAATAAACTTTTTATGGTTAGCTAAATTTAGTTATATGGTTTTTATTTTCTAATAAAATATTATAGTAAATCAAATATAAGCTAAATTATGATAATTAGTAATTAAGTGGTAGTTATTTATATGAAAATAATATATTTTAACTTATTCTTTTTTGGTGTGGTGGTTGAATGCAAAGGAGCGGTTGGGCAGGTGTCAGTTATCCGTTCGGGTTGACAGCAAATGGTAATTTTCCTGACTTTGAAAGTTTTTCAAACCTATCGACAGGCAGGCTTGGTAAGTCTTAATAATCAATCAAACTTCCCTCCCGATAGCTATCGAGAGGAAGATTTTTAAGTTTTTGTTATTTGCGGTCAGCCTAAATCGACAACTTAAGCTGACCGCAAATTCAATGTAGTCGCCAAATTTATTTGGCGTTTACGAAAAACGCATTAACGTCAGCCTGAACTGATAACCGACAACTGACAACCGAGTTCATGAAGCTCCTAAAGACAAGCGTTTTTTTAAAAACTTTTCTCGAATGACTGTTTTTACTGGTTTATTTTCTATCTTAGATTCAAGCCAAGAGATGATATCCAAATAGAGAAAGGGACGTCGCTCATAAGGATCATTTTGGATTTTTTCTAAGTTTGATTTTAGTTTAATAAACTCCTTTTTCAGCCCGTTTTTACGCTGAATTCTGTGTAAACGACGCAAAAATTGAAGAATTTCTTTTTGTGCTTGGTGCAATTCTTGCATTTTAGCCAAGAACCGATAAACGGATTTAACTAAGTATTCCAATAATTGAGTATGCCCCAATTCATAATGTGCCATTAGATTTAAAAACCGAGCAAAGCATTGAATATCTTCTCTAATTTGAGGATTGGGTGCATTTAAAATTAAGTTTAAATAATGGATAGCAGTATCATTATCACCACTAGAAAAATAGAGACAAGCAATTCTATAATGGAAAACCATAATTCGGTGATTATCCCAATGATATTTCTTGGAGTCAATGATGTCTACTAATTCTGGGACTAACTGTATGCCTTCATCAAAAGTACCTTCTATATAATGTAGGTTAATTTTATGGACGTATTTAAATAAATGTAAAATGCTTTCTAAATTATGGATGCGGCGATTTTTATCGCTGAGTTTAAAATTCTCTAATTCCGTTAGTACTTCTACAAACCGAGTATAATGGGATAAATAAAAGAGAGAACTTAAGAGGTTATGCAGTCCTTTAATATAAATGGCAGGATCGACCTGTTTCATAGCAGGTTCTTCCCTGAATAAATCTACCCATTTCTGAGCATATTTGTAACAATGCAAAAATTCTTGAGTGGTATGATTATACCAAACATAAGATTGAAAGAGGTAGAGTCTTTCGTAGAACCCTAAGTCGGCTACATTATATTTAGGCAAACTAGATTGGAAAAATTCTTTGACAAAAAAATGATCTTTTTCATTTCTAACAAAGCCAATTTTCAAATACAAGCCATATAATTGTAGGGCAAGATTGGATAATTTTTGGGTGCGAATAGCTCTTTTAGCAATTTGATCTGCTTCATTGGTCAATTCTTCGGCTCGTGTATTAATACTGCGGGTGATATATTGAGATTCAATCAATTTCTCAAATTCTACGATTTCTAAGGTTAGAGTATTCTGCTTATATTTAATGGCTTGTCCCTTAGCTTTATCTAACATTTCTAGGCTCTGCCGATATAAACCTTTATTATAAAGTACTTTAGAATAGTCAATCCGCTCCCTTATTTCAATATCTATATTATAATTACGACTCAATAGGCGCAAACTCAGTAATAACTGTTTGTATAAATGGGCTTTTAGGTTAGAGAGCTGTCTTTTTTTGATTTGAGGTATTTTCTTTAGGATTAAGGCTTCATCATAGTCCCGATGTTTATCAATCATATCAAATAACTGAAGAAACAGTAACTCATCCGAGGCTTGATTTCTGGTAACAAATAATCGAAAATGTCGCTTTTCCGCCTTAGTTAAAGAAGTAATGAGTTCAATTAAATGATCTGTTTGTTGCTTGCGCATTGTATGATTGTGTGTTTTAAGTTGTTGATTATTAATTATTTATCAATTGGCGTCTGTCTGTGGGAGTTGTATGTTTAGTTGATATACGATTTTTTAAGACCCAAAATCAAAGATAAATTTGAAAAACATTAATTGCTAATCATTATTTCTGTTATAATCCGACCTCCTAATTATTTTTTTAGCTTTATCTCAAAGATAAAAATTAATTTTTAATAGGTTGAATACAATAAACGGTAATGTTATTAGTGAATAAAATACTAATTTATAAGGAAAGTTGATAGTTTTTATTACCTTTCGATTGGTTTTAACCTATTTAGCATCTTAAACAACAAACACATGATAAACGACAAAGTCTACATTTTTGATACTACCCTTAGAGACGGTGAACAAGTACCAGGGTGCAAATTAAACACCCCCGAAAAGGTAGAAATTGCCCGACAACTAGAACGATTAGGCGTAGATATAATTGAAGCAGGATTCCCTATTTCTAGCCCTGGAGATTTCAAATCTGTAGAAGAGATTTGCAAGGCAGTTAATGACCCTGTAGTTTGTGGTTTATCAAGAGCGGTAAAAAAAGATATAGAAGTAGCAGCTGATGCCTTAAAATATGCTAAAAGACCTAGAATCCATACAGGAGTTGGTACGTCCGATTTGCATGTTCAATATAAATTGCGGTCTACTCGTGAAAAGATACTGGAATGTGCCATAGGAGCAGTAAGTCATGCCAAGAAATTTGTAGAAGATGTAGAGTTTTATGCCGAAGATGCAGGTCGAACAGATAATGAGTATTTAGCAAGAGTCATTGAAGCGGTTATCAAAGCAGGGGCTACGGTGGTTAATATTCCTGATACCACAGGATATTGTTTGCCAGGGGATTATGGGGCAAAGATTAAATATCTAAAAGAAAACGTCAAAAATATCCATAAAGCCATTATCTCTACTCATTGTCATAATGACTTAGGATTAGCTACCGCTAATTCCATTGCAGGCGTATCAAATGGTGCCAGACAAATTGAATGTACGATTAATGGCATTGGTGAAAGAGCAGGCAATACGTCTTTAGAGGAGGTCGTAATGATAATGAAACAACATCCAATATTAAAGTTAGACACAAGTATCAACACGCCGATGCTAAAATCCTTAAGTAATCTTGTTTCCGATAAAATGGGGATGGTTGTTCAAGCAAATAAGGCGATTGTTGGAGAAAATGCTTTTGCTCATTCGTCTGGCATTCACCAAGATGGCGTCATTAAAAAGCGAGAGACCTATGAAATTATGGATCCATCAGATGTAGGCGTAGATAAAAGTTCTATCATCTTAACTGCTCGGAGTGGACGTGCTGCTTTAGCTTACCGTTGTAAAGAGATTGGATTTAATCTAACCAAAATTGAATTGGATGCCGCTTATCCCAAATTTTTAAAAATTGCCGATAGAAAGAAAGAAGTAGGCAATAAAGATTTGGTCGTTTTGATGAAAAGAATGAAAATTGCCGAAGCCATGCCTGTGTAGCAAAGGGCTTAGGGCATGGAGCTAGGCTGTTCAGAATTTGGGATAAAGTTTCTCTAATTTTTGAGCGAGCAAAAAATCTGAAATCATACATCTTACATCATAAATCTATCTAGTTTTTACGGGACAGATTTATGATGTAAGATGTATGAACTATAATTTAAGATTTTTCAACCCTTAACATTTTTGTCCTACGCACTCAGCGCTATGCTGAATAGTTACGATAGATATATGATTGGCAAATAATTAACCTAATTTTTGGTGTTAAATTACCAGCAGTAGGAAATAAAATCCATTGCCAAAAAATAACACTCAATTACTACCACCACTTCCCCAACCTTTCTTATTTTTGCTTTTTTGATTCATCAAGAGCATTCATACCATGTCCAAGCATAAATATAACGCCTACCGCCGACAACGAAATCGCCAGCAAACGAGAAATAATAACCCATCAAGAGAGGGACAATTACGTGCGGTTGCTCACCGATTGGGCATGGATTTTATCGAGCAGGAAGAATATAGTGTGACCAGAGAGGTCTCTGATTTTGAATTATTCCAAAAAGGACGAAATCGTTTGGCAATAAACATCATGCAAAAGCAAGATGAATGGAATGAAAATAATATCAAAATCTTTGATTATCAGTTCGAAACGGGTTATAACAAAAAAAGAAGAATTGTAGCGCAAACGGTTTTTCTAATGCGATCTAAGAACTTAGGTTTGCCGCAGTTTGTGATGAAACCAGAAACTATTTTTGATAAAGTAGCTACCTATTTTGGTAAACAAGACATTGATTTTGAACGTTTTCCAAAATTCTCAGGCAATTATTTGTTGCAAGGAGAAGATGAAGAATACATTCGGTTTAAAATGAGTGAGGAGATTCTACATTTTTTTAGCCAAGAACGAGGTTGGCACATGGAAGGCGTCAATTATTATTTGATTTTATATAAAGAAAATCATCGTTTGCGAGCCAGCTCTGTTGCTCAATTATATGAACGAGGAATGGGTTTATTTAATTTATTGAAAGATGAGGGGTTTAAGTTATAATAAAAAAGCCAATTCTTTAATCAAAAAGAATTAGCTTAATAGGACCTGGTTTTTTAGTATCGGTAGAGGATAAAAAAGAAAATTAAATTTTTACAAAACATTCCATAAGATCTTTCTTCTTATTCCTAGAAACGGCTAATTCTTCTCCATTACTCATTTTAACACAGTTGTAATTGTTATTGATATAACCAATGGCATGATCTAAGTTGATTAAATGGGAATTATGGATACGGATAAAGTTGTCATCTGCTAATGCCTTTTCCACTTCTTTTAAATTTTTAGAAACGATTAGCTTACGACCTCCAGCAAGATAAATTTTAGTGTAAGCACCATCAGAACAACAGTATAGCAGATCTGTTCTTTTGACAAAGGTAAGCCCAGTAGTAGACGTAATAGCTAGATTCTCTTTTCTCATAGTTTTAATTTTTTGGTGGCCTTAGGTAGAGATAGGGGAATGCATTGCAAATGTCAATTGTTTTGTATAAAAATAAAAAAAGTAAATAATTAGAAAGTTCTAAAAAAAAATGATATTTTGTATGCTAATTATTAAATATAGTATTGATTATCAAAATGTTAAGACTTTTGAAAAGTTCTGAAAAAAAACTAAATAAGTTTAAATTAATTACACTATTACAAACCTTTACCGCCTTAGAAGTAAAACGATTTAGTCGTTTTTTACAATCTCCCTACCATAATAATAAGAAATTATTGGTCACTTTATTTGATCAATTGCGCAGCTATTATCCATCCTTTGAAGCACCAAAATTTAATCGACTCCAAATCTGGAAAAATATATTTGGAGCAAAGTCATTTAATGCCAAAATATTTAAAAAAATATGCTTTGAATTAAATACACTTGCGGAGACTTTCATAGTAATAGAACAGGTCAAAAACAATCAGCGCACTAAAGATAAATTACTAATAGAAGCGCTTAGTCCACGAAATTTCGAACGATTTGAAAAAGAAACAAAGTCATTGATTTCAAAGATTAAAGAGAAAAAAGAATTAGCAGAGCAGGATGACTTTTTAGATGTACATTTATTACAAAGAAACCTATGGTATCATTTTGAAAAAGAAAAACACCAAACCAGTAATATTGAATTAGAGGAGCATTACTATGCACTATATGTTTATACTGCTTTTGAAAAAATAAAAACGGTTTCTGAAATAGAGACCAGAAAAAAGTATTTAAATATAACCAATACTTTACTTCCTTTGGACCTGAAAAATTCCATAGGAAAGGAAATTATTGAGACCAACATTGCCTTAACTTTACGCCATCAATTTAAAGAATTTGTCCATAATCCAAATTTATTAACTTATTTTGACCTTAAAAATAGGTTGTTGATAATGAATGAATTACCTGATAAAAACATGCTGCGTGATGGAATTATGCATCTAAATAATTTTCTAGTAAGAGAAGATACAAAAGGAGGGCTTTCTCAAGAAAAAGAATCTTTTGAATTGTATAAATGGGCGGCAGAACAGGGTATTTTTATCGTAGAGAAGAGTATCCATGAAGTTATTATGGTAAATACCATCATTTTTGCCTTAAAAAATCAGCAAATAGCATGGGCAAAAAATTATTTAGTAGAACATGAGCCTTATCTAAAAATTAAAAATAAGGAGATGGTTATTCCTTATTTAAAAGCGATCATCCAATACCAAGAAAAAGATTTTGAGCGTGTTATTCAATTATTGGCAACTGTCCAACCTGGAAAGATGATGCAGTATTTTTTTCTCATTAAGTCCATTCTAACGAGAGCTTTATTTGAATTGATTTTAGACGGAAGGGAGGATTATTTAGGAGTGTTTACAGCACAGTTGGATTCCTTTGAAACGGGTTTATATCGGAATCGTAAGTTTTCTAAAAGTCGGATTACCAGTTATTTAAATTTTTTAAAAATATTTAGAAGATTGTATCAATTATTTTTATTACCAGAACAAAAAGCGTTTAATCAATTGGAAAAGGATTTGGCAATAATGTCTCCGATTATTGGGAAACCTTGGTTTAAAGAAAAAATAGCCATACTAAGGAATAAATTAAAATTAAAATGACAATTAAAATTAAAAACACTACTGACAATCCATAAATTGAAGTTTTAAAATGTAAAGTTATTTTTGAATCGTTCCTAAAGAATAGGAGTCACAGCTAAAAAATTGCTATGACTCCATTGATTTTACATATCAGCCATATCTGCTGAAATGATGTTTACTTGAAGGTAATTCATTTTAAAAAATTTAAAGGTTAATAAATGAGAGAGGCTATGCTGAACAGTTCATTCTGTTAGCTTGCCGAATAGATTTTTACAGATTCTTTAGTTTTAAGGCAATAAAATACTGTTTATCAATAAGCTGTAGGCTTAACGATATTGTGTTTTATTCCTTTATTTAGATTATTTAATACTGTTTTTATTTGGTTTTCTATAGAAGTATTTTGTGATTTTACATTGTTATTTTGGTATTTTTCTCTAAGCCCTCTGCTATTAAAGTTTCACAAAACATTCCATCAAGGCTTGTTTTCGACTTCGAGACACATTTAATTCGGCTCCATTACTCATTTTGACATGGTCGTAATTATTATTGAGATAACCAATCGCATGGTCTAAATTGATTAAATGGGAAGCATGTATTCGTACAAATTGCTCATCTTTTATACTTGCTTGTACCGCTTTTAAATTTTTAGACACCGTTAATTTTTTACCATCTTCTAAATGAATATTGGTATAAGCTCCTTCTGAACAACAGTATAATACGTCCGTTCTTTTGACGAAAACTAGACCTGATGTAGTGGTTATGGCTAGGTGATTTTTTTTCATGATGAATGTGCTCAAATACTAATAAAAAATATGTTGATTTTTGAAGAAAATGTCTTGTTTAGATTCCCTTTTTTAGGGTGTTTTCATTATCTTTATGACAGAAGTGAAAAAGGTAACCCCTTAATTTTTAAGAAAAATTTTCTTTTTTTTCTTTTATGATTTAAAATATTGATAATCAGATACTTGCAAGGGTGATTTTTTTAGAAAATTTTAAATTACAGGAAAATAGATAATTAATTGGTTACCTATTGAGAGATTAATCATATAATTAAACAAGATGGCCGAAAGGGCAATAATTGAACAAATAAAGAAAGGGGAGAAAGCAGCACTAAAGCAAGTTTATTTAGACTATAAAGAAGCTTTTGTTAGCTTTTTAATAAGTCGCTATCGAGCAACTCCAGATGCAGCTTTGGAGGTTTATCAATTTACTATTCTTCGATTATATGATAATATAGTCTATGGCAAATTGAAAGTATTGACCAGTAGTTTGAAAAGTTATCTTTTTGCCATTGGCAAAAATATATGGAAAGAGCAGGTGAGGGCAAGGCAAAAAGAAAATGCTTCTAAAGATCAATTATTATTACAATTTGCCTTGAACAATGAAGACCAAAAGTTGAATGAGGTACAATTAGCAGAGAAAGATAGCTATTATAAAAAAATGGCAGCAGCCCTAGTAAAAATGGGCAATCCATGCAAACAATTACTAGAGGCTTTCTACTATGAAAAATTATCTATGCAGGCTATTGCGGATGCATTGGGTTTTAAAAATACCAATGTAGCGAAAACAAAAAAGGTAAAATGCCTCAAACGTTTAAGGGCTTTAGTTATTCCTAAATCTATCACGCTATAAAAATGGATAAACAGGAAGACATTGATTTATTGGAGCAGTATCTGAGAGGAGAGCTGTCAGGAAAAGAAGTAATTGGTTTGAAGTTGAGACTTTCAAAGGAGGAAGCATTATCAAAGATATTAGATGAATTAATTGATATTCAACGAGGTATCCGATACACTAGACTGGGGGCTGTTTTGGAAGATATTCAGGATTGGGAATTTTTAGAAGAATCCCCTGTGGAAGGTGCATTTGAGAAAGATGTATCTGAAATGATTCGATTGGAAAGGAATCGAGAATTATTTTCTGAGATTCAGGGGTTTGAGGATGAAGAGGCTGAAAAAGAAACAATAGTACTTAGTATTAGTCGATATTGGTGGGGAATTGCTGCAGGGATATTACTAATAATAGGAGTAGGGTTAGGATGGTTTTTTATGAATACCCAAAGTGAATATGAGAAGCTAGCAGATGAATATTTTGAACCTTATCCTGTGATTGGGATGATTCGTGGAGGTGAGATTGATGAAGTGAAAGAACGAGCTTATGAAAATTATTTCAAGGGTGACTATAATGCAGCCATAACTGATTTTGAAGTTTTGGTGGAACAAGGGGATAGTTTGGCTTTGTTTTATTTGGGAGTGACTCAATTAGGAAATAATAAAATTGCAGATGGATTAAAAACTTTCTTGGAATTTGAAAAAAAACACGTTTTTCTTAATGAAGAAAAGAATTGGTATATGGGTTTATGCTATTTGAAACAAGGTAATTTGGAAGAGTCTCTTAACACTCTTGAACAATTATCAGACCCAATTGAAAATAGGAAAAAAGAAAATTTAATTAATAAAATAAAAGAATTGCAGCGAAATTTATTTTTATCAAAAAATCAATTAAAATAATAATTATGAGTTATGTAGCAACATTGTTCCAACAATGGGATCGATTAAAAAATGTAAAAAAGGATGTAATTCCTTTAATGAGCAATTCAGAAGAAATTGTTAAGCAGCGTCGAAAATCATCTTCGACTTTACAAACTTTAGAAATAGAACCGATTCCTGTTCCACAGGATAATTTTATAGGAGTTTTGCAATGTGAAACTAGTAAGGCATTATTATATTATTTTAAAGAAAGTTTAGGAAATGACACTAATTCATATGAGGATTTACCTGAAGATGACTATAATTTTATTTTAGCTCATATGACAATTCCTAAGAGTTTTCAGAAAGTTGATCTTATTGGTTTTGATGCTAATACTGGAGGTTTTGATGATATAGAATTTAGGAATATTGACGGAGCAAAATTTGACGAGGGGATATCAGGGGATTATCAAGGATATTTTGCCGTTAGACTAAAACCAAATCCTAAAAGAATTATAGAACTAATAAAACATATTCCAGATGAAGTTGTGGATAGACGAGGATGTGGAAGTGGATGTGGAACCAACTGCACTAATTATTATGCTAAAAATAGTAAAGGTAATTTGACTGATATGGTGTTTGCCCAAAAAAATGAATACAATTTCGTATCGCATTTCTATCTTCCAATAATTATGGAAACTGGAATTTCACTTTATCATAGAATTCCAGGAGATAATAAGGGTAAGAATTTAGAAAAAATCTTGAAAAAAATATATGGAAATGGACGTGTAAAACATAAAGTAGGTTTTAAAACGCCCCTTAAATTAGAATCGGATATAAAAAATAAAAATAACATTTATATTATAGAGGAAGCAGAATATTTTGACATATAGGGATTAATATTTTTTGTAAAGGCTAAAGGTATGATTTAAGAAAATGTGTATAGTTTTGAAGATATAGATAACTCTACCCTACGAAAATTAATTTTACTAAAATGAGTAAATGAGTAAATGAGAAAAGGAATAAATGGTTAAATAAGCCTCAAAATTGAAGGATAAATACAATTATTAGCTAATGACCCAAAATTTACTCATTTTATCCTCTATTCATTTACTCATTTTTGACAATTTAAAAAATCGTAGGGTAGAGTAGATTTAGATTAGAGTTTATGCAAAAAAATAAGGAATGGATTTTCAGAGTATTAAATCAATAAGATGAACATTAAATACAAACCAATAAAATATCTTTCTAAACAAAAAGAAATTTTTCTTTATGTTCCTGAAGATGACAATCAACTAGGACAAGTTAGTCGAGAATTCGGTTTGGAGGCTAGAGGGAGAATGCCTCGAAGAAGTTTTTCAAAGAGATTACTAAAAGATATAATAAATGAAGAAGACTTAAATTCACTAGCAGAGAAAACCAACGGTATATTTTTCTCAGAAAAAGAAGCCCCAGAAAATCTAAATAGAAAGTCTTTTTGCGGGGAAAAGAAACTAAATGTGATATTGGCAGAATATGCATCTTTGAGTAAGAAATATCGGACTGTAGGACTTAGAGAAGGAATTAAAATAGAAAGCATAGAATATGCTATTGGAGAAAAATGTTTTAAAAATGCTCCAGATCTAAGGCAAGATGCAAGTATAATGTTTTTCCATTTGAATTGGTCTTCCTACAAAGAAAAATATAAAATAAGCCAAAAAGAAGTTTTACAGTTTGGAAAAGAACTTGATGAAATTTGGTATAAATTAAAAATAGATTTTTTAGCAGATTTCTCTGATAGCGAACTTTCAAAAAAGATAGAAGTTTATTTTTGTTGTTTAGATACTGAGGGTAAAAGTAATTTAGGTGGAGTGTTTTTTGATGTCAACTTTTTGAAAACAAATTCAGAGATACGAAGATTAGCGCTTTTTACCCATGAATTATTTCATCAAGTCCAATATTTTTTTGGTTACAGGAAATCTTTTGGAAAAAATACAGATAAAGTAGGTTATAAATGGTTCTCTGAAGGGTTGGCTTCTTGGGCTGAAATAGCTTACCAAAAATTTGTTGATAATTATAAAAGTTTTGAAGCACCTTTTATCAATAGTGATCAAGGTTTTTTTGAAAGGGATTATGATGCAGTATCGTTTTGGTTTTATTTCTCTTTAAAAAATAGGGAGATAGATAAACGTAGCATTTTAAATGTATTGCAAAAGTGTAAGGTATCCAATGATCCCAAAAAGGCTTTATTTATAGAAACTAAATTAAGAATAGCGAATGAAAATGAGTCAGAAATAAAGATAATTATGACTCAAGAAATTGAAGAGGAAGAGCGAACAAATAGACTTAATAGAGTAAATGAGAATCTTCCAGATTTCGACACTTTTTTTCTGAAGTTTTGCGTGGATAGGTTGACCAAAAAAGAACTTTTCCAAGTTCCAAAATTAATGTGTGAAAAAGGGATAACTTTATCAGAAATATCATTTAAGGATAAAAATTACCAAATAGGATTTAATTCTTTCTCAGAGAAGGCGGAATTCATTACCTCATTTGGTGTTGATTATTTTAAAATAAAATTGGATAAATCTATTCATAATTTTAAAATAATCGTAACTATAATGAATGAACAAAAAATAATTCCTCAATTGATAAATACAATTAATGATGATAAAATTAAATCAAGTAAAAATTTAAATCAATATTCGTTCGAAAAGGATATCGAGGAAGAAACTACTTTTATTTTAATCCTTACCAATCTTAGTGAAAATTTGGGAGAATACCGGATAGCAATAGAAACAAATCAACTACCAAGTTAAACACCAAATATTACTAATCCACTCCACCAGTAAGGCGCGGATAAGTCCTTATTTTGATTTTCAAGGAACTTGATTTTAGCTTTATGAAGAGACGAAGATGGACTAAGGCCGGAGGATAAATTTTGGTAGAAATAATCCATTATCTGAAAGGTACTAAAGTCGTCAATTTCCCAAAAGGATGCAATTACTTTCTCAATTCCTGTTTGTCGGAAAGATTTACTTAGACTATAAGTACCTTCTCCAGAAATATTAACGCCTTCTGCTGTTTGGCAAGCAGAAAGAACTATTAAAGAAGCTGATAATCCTAAATTTGAAATTTCAAATCCATATAATGGGTTCTCGACCTCACGATCTTGCATGCTTCTGAAAATTATTTTATTGTTTAATTTTTCCTTTCTGTCTGAATAAGCATGTACTGCTAGATGGATGATGTCCCAATTATGTTTACTTAGTTTAAGAAAATTAAATTTTGTACAATTTCTTCCTTTAAATATAGTACAATTTTCACCATAATTTTTTTTGATGTTGTTAACTTCTTCAAAGCTATAGAAAAGCTCGCCCTTTTTTTTTCTAGATGCTATTTTCTTTTTTTGTTGGAAATCAGAATAGGCCATAGCTAGTATCTTTGGTTTTGATGGTATCTTTGTAGTTGATTTTAAACTTTCTATTAAGGTTTTTAACGAATACTCATAACTTATTTCATATTCCTTGAAAAGAAATGGATAGTTCTTGAATTTAACAGTATTATTTGGACGGTATTTGGTTAAACAACTAAAAGGTAAGCTATCAAATTTTCCATCAGAAAGGATAATTATTTTTTTTGACAGTAATGGTATAATAGGTTTTACCAAAATATCATGAATTTTTCTTGAGTTTTGGACGAATTTTGAAGTAGCTTCTTGGTTAGATAAGAGGTTTGGGTCCCTAATAGCTCGCATTAATGCTTTATAAATATCCTCGAAGTTCGTTGGGGTTTTATTTATATGAAAAGCAAAAGTATCAGGTGTCTGAATGGTTATCACTAAATCCTTAACACCAATATGATATTGTAAAACCGATGTATTCGTTTGGGCCAAAAATGGTTTTAATTCTTGATAATTAGGAATAGTATGGCTGAGTTTTTTTTGATAATAGGAGGGGAATTGTTCTTTTTGTATATTACGAATTCTTTTTAGTTGCAACCGTACTTTTAAAAGTTCTTTATTGGTAATTATAGATTTTTTTTCATCTATTAATTTATCTACTGATTTTCTATCATCCAATTGTTCTTTCAATTTTTTTTCCTCCAATAAGATTTCATTTGGTAAATCTGGATGGCTTACCATATTCTGATACATAATAGTTGCTTTTAATCTATCCATATAATGGTTGGCTAAATCAAAATAAAAAACATCATGCTTTTTTTTAAATAACTCCAGAGCAGCCCAAATAGCGTTTGGATATTCCCAGTTAGCAAATTCATTTTGAAACACTAAATTAACATCATCATCATCTTTTATATGGTAGAACATTGTAGAATCTACTATATTGTAGATTTCTAATGCTTGCTCTAATGCATTAGAATTTTTCCTATTTTTCTTAAATTTTTGAACAAAAGTACCTCCAATCTCTCCCAATGCAATAAAGTTTATTTTATTTTTTTCTAGACATTTAGGTATTAATTGTTTCCAATTTCCCACCTTCAATTTTTTGGGTCTTTCTGAAAACATATCGTATCTGAAGAAATAAGTAGAAGAATCAAACTTCTCTTCTTTTAAATATGAACGTGCCATGGTATATCTTGCTCTTTGAAAAAACAGATCATCAGGATAATCCATATTTTCAAATGCTGTAATTGCTTTTGAGGTATAGTGGATAGCCTTACGATAGGATTTGTTCATTTCATGAAATTTTCCCAAAAGCCTGTCCACATTTACATAGATTAATTGATTTGAAGGATATTTTTTTAATAGTACATTCAGCGTTTTAAAGAAGTTTGAAGAATCTCTTTCATGAGCAACAAAAATTAATTTTTCTCTATAAAATTCTTGGATTCGCAAACTATTTTTTTGAGATATTTCCCCTAGTTGTATGGCTTTGTTTAAATATTTTTCTGCAATTTCTTTCCTTTTAAATTTTTTTAAAAGATTGGCTTTTATTACATACTGCCGCCCTAACAAAATGTAATTATCAGACAGCACTTTTTGAGTTGCGATAAGGCAATTATTTATAGCTGCTAATCCTTTTATATGATCTCTCGTAAATAGACTTACCATAGCCATTCCAAAATAAGTTTTTATACCATAATTTTCGAAGGTGGTATCTTGATTAAACAGATCTTCTGCTAATTCTGAATAATAAATACAGGAATCTAAAGGATGAGAATACTCTCTATACGTGAATCCTATTTCGTTTAAAACTTCAATTTGACGAAGGTGAGGGCTAGGATAGAGGCTGTCATACAAAGTTTTTGCTCGGAATAGTTGATGAAAGGCCTCTTTCCCTTTCCGTTTTTCTTTTAAGTACCAACCATTATTAAAATGAAAATCACCTAGAAGATATGGGAGAGAAATCTGGTGTTGTTTTAATTTTTGTTCAACTAAACCAATTGTTTCTTTTGCTTTTTCATATTCATTGAGCCACAAATGATTATGAGCTAATTGATTCAAGCAATAAATAGAATCGTGTAGGCTTAATTTTTTTTTAGCTAATATTGTTAAAAAGGCTTTATTTGACGTACTATATTTTTGTTCCCATTTCAATGAATCTGCTGAATAAAACAACTGATTAGGAGTTTCCAAATGCGGATAATCCATGATTAATGGAGAAAAGACTTTGACTGGAATAGTGGAGGTTGGGTAACAAGATTGTAGCAAAAAACTTATTGTAAAGACAGTACTTAGACACAAAACAAATCGCATAAATCACCAAAAACTAAATGATTAAAAAAGAAAAATATTTGATTGGGTTAAGGTACTAATGTTTCTCAAATTATCTTCTTTATTGAAATGAAAATTATAAACCTTTATAAATGGTAGTAAATCTTTTATAACTGGTATTATTTTTTTCATTACCGTACACATTTAGTTTCCGAAAAAACAGGAAAGTTCTTTGAAAATTGGAAAGAAATATTAATGCGATGTTTGATGTAAAAAATCAGTCCTTGCAAGCCTAGTTGGAATATAGAAAGATCATTTATTCGGTCTTTTCGACAAAAACCACCTAGGAATTCAGAATTTCGAGCAGTAAATTCAAAAAGCAATGCTTGAATATATGCCAGACTAGCCACAATTAATAAATTAAAGATAGTTAATGGATTACTAATTTTAGTCCATTCCATATTAAATCCTCTTGATTTAAAATCAGCAAAGAGGGTTTCTATGGTATATCTTTTTCGATAAAGCCTTTCTGCTTGTGGTGCATAGTCTAAATTGGTCAATAAGTAAAGTGGTTTTTTATACCGTTTATCATGCCAATAGACAATATTGACTGTTCCATAACCTTGCTTGGTAATAAACATACTAGGTAAAAACAGATGATTATTTTTCTTTTCTGGAATCATATCATCCATTCGACAAGCATGTTCCATCTTAACATTAACAGCAATAAAAAGGTCTTTAGCCGTTTTCAAAACATAATTCCAGTTAAAATCTAGACAGATTTGCTGTAAATTAGTACCATCAAATTCTCCATCACCTAAAAGCGTAATTTGACATTTGTCAGAACTAATAGCAGTAATTAGCTGATGAACGGCACGGATTACTTCAATATGCATTTCTTGTGGAAAATGACCTTTGGGTGCTTTACGGACAACCCAGCAAATCGGAATAACTCGGCTCTTCCATATAATACTGACCATCAAGCACATACAGCCATTACCTATCGTTGAACCAATTGCCAGCAGAATTTGACCTGATTTAGTTAGAGAACGAATAATAGGTTTAATATAAGGAATAAAATGTGCCTCAATATCTGTCCATTTATTATTCAACCAACGTTTGGCTTTTTTTATTCGACTTTCTAAATCTGTTTTATCCTCCATTTGTTTAGCAATTGCTTTAAAGGAGGCTCTTTCTGATTTAGTTAAGGCTGCTATTAAACTGGCTAAAGTCGTAATACGATGAAGCGCATGACCTTTTAGTGGTTCAGGTTGATGTTTTATCAACCAATTTTTTACATCTTTGCAGAACATCTTTTTACGGGTTTTCTGCAAAGATTGTAAAATCGGGTAGAGAACCCTTTTTTATTCTTTCCAAATTTTCAAGGAACTTTTTTATTCTTTCGGCTCAACTTTTTATGTACGGTAGAGAATTATTTTTTGATTCTTGGAAATTTATCATGCAAAAGAAAGTTTGTTTTCTTCCTATTAAAATGAATATTGCTACCTTTTGATGCTTCGCAGCATGAGAGAAAAATGGAGCTTGAGGGTAGAGTAGAAAATCTGTTTGCCTTATGATAAAATCTAAAAAATTGAGTTTATTATGACAAATAAATATTAAAGATGAATTCAGATAATCAAATCAACTTCTAAGATTTAAAACCCATAAGAAAATTTAACTTCAAAATAATCCGAGCGACGTTGTCCTTCTAGTGGGATAATTTGGTCAAAAGCATTTACTATAATTCTTTTTGGAGCAAGGTCTACTAAATATCTATATCCAAAACTAAGAGAGAGTGCTTCATAAATTTTCCAATTGATATTAGCTTTAACATCAATGAACCCGTCTAGTCTTCTTAAATTATCGTTAATTTCGAAATCTTCGTCTAATACGCCCTGTTCGTTAAAAGATTTTACATCTGGGGTGTCAAACCGTTGGACTAATGGGATTAAGGGCATTTTCCAAGATCCACTTGCTGTAAATGTTAACTTATCGTTAGGAAGATAGGTTATAGAAGGGCGTGCTTCAATTCTTAATTTCTCAGTTGCAGGGAAGTTAGCGATTTCAAATTTAGTAGAATCTGTTGGGTCCGTTAGTTTTATAGGAAAATCACTTTCCAAGAAAGAAGACCCAATTAGTAAATCTGGTAAGATTCCGATAGATTTCGCTTGTTCTAACTCTCCATAGAGACCAAGAAGAAAAGAAAACCGCCATTTAGCATACTTTTTTATATTCAAATTTCTATACTTAAACCCTAAATTGCTGAGTGTTTGAATATCAGTTTTAGTAATATCTAGGTCTTCATGAGACAAGTTATTTACGACACAAATGAACCTAATACAGGCAGCTAAATCACCTTTGAAATGATCTTTAGAGGTAGGGAGTCCTCGAAGAATTTTTTGAATTTTTGCTTGACTATTCTTCGAGTTAATTAATTTTAAGAAATGACGGAATTTATCATTATCTATAGTGTTTTCATTTTGTATTTTGGTTATAAATTCTTCTAATTTAATAGAATCTTCGATTAGAAACCCTAATTTTCCGTCTGAAATTTGTACTTTTATATTGGAATTATTATTTGCAAGAATGGCATTAAACGATTGCTGAAATGATGCTATTAAGGTAGAATCAATTTTCAATGTGTCTTTCAATAGGTGTTTAATTTTACTTTTTTCAGGTAGGGTGAATGCTTTGTACCACATGGCATTATAGGCTATTTTTTCTGTTTCTTTTTGTGTTTTAATTATTTTGTAATAAGGGAGTTTATCTATACTGTTTTTATTACTGCTGCCCTTTTTTGTTAAGTTTCCTGCGGAGAAATGATTGAAAATGAATCCACCACCAGATTCATATCTTTGATCAATTCCTAGAAAAGAATTACCAAAGCGATTTATAAAAGCGAATGTCTCAAACCATAATCCAGAATTTTTCCTTTCTGCTCTATTAATGATTCTTCTTTTTTTTCTTTGAAAACCAATATTTTTTTTGATTCGTTTTTTATTACTACGGTTTGTTCTCTTTAATTTTTTGTTCCTATCAGTATTTTCTAAAATTTTAATTTTATGATTGTTGAAAGATTTTATCCTATGTTTTATTAATTTTAAACTATCAATCAAACCATTGATACTATCTAAGTTCCAAGTGAGTATGTATTCTCCTAAATCCATTCTTTTTTTGGAAAGCCCAATAGGAAAGTAATTAAAATTGATACCAACCTCTGATATATTTTCAGTCAATGTACCATTATTTACGGTAGTTTGAAAATTAGAATTTACTTTCACAGAATAAGGGTAAGTGCCTGTATTAAGTTTAAAGCCTGCTCCTATAGTATGTATATTTTGTACTAAAGAACTTGTTCCATTCCCACTAAAATTTATCTCTCCATTTAATTTAGACTCTAATTTTTCAAAATCTCTGTAGAACTTAGTTACCTTGATAAAAGTATCAACGTCGGCATGCATATTCGTATCTATTTTTGACCTAGCTAATAATATTTTCTCAACAATATTGTCAATTTGAGTATATGAATGGAGAATAAATAAACAATTTATAAAAAGGAAAATTATTACTCTTTGAATTAATGTATTCAAACGATATTTTGTCATTTGCTGTAATTTTATTTGAGGCATCATATAAATAATAACTGTTATGATGTTGAATAGGTAGTTTCTAGGTTAATTAGTACTGATGAGCATTTATTTAATTTGATAGAATAAGATTATTATGCCTTTTTTCTGTTATTTTATATCACTCCAAGAAACAAATATAATAATGCGTTGATTATCAAATATTTATAACGAATATCGAATTATTGATAAAAACTTTGATTACTTTCCTTAAATTTCTTGAAAACATCAAGCGTGAATAAAGTAATTAGCTTATAATCAAATGCTTAATTTTAATAAAAGCAGTTTCAAATGACTAAAGTTGAGTATAGAAGTATATAATGGTCATTACATCAATATTTCCATATAATCTTTAAGAGAATGAGCAGAGCAAGCACTGCCTGCTACGATTTCTGAATTTGGTTTAGCTCAATAAATAAATTTTTTAAGGATGCTGACAAAACTCCTACCATCAAAATAATCAAATAAGCTAGACGACCAGATGATATCATATTTTTGATTGAATAGTTTTTTATAAAGTTATGATTCCATTTTCTTCAATTAGAAGAATTTTTTATAGTTAGCCCTAAAGACTTTATAAATAGCTATTTAAGTTTAAATTTGAATATTTTGATTTTCCGAAAAATGCAAAATTTTGAACGTTCCATAAAAAAAGGCCAAACACCAAAGCATTTGACCTATAATTCTATTTAATTAAAAGTTTATCAAGCATACAAAGCCACGTTCTCCGAAGAAACGGGCATCAACTCCTCCTCATAATAATGCGTAGCATCATAAATCAATTCGTCCAAATAGGCAATTTCTTTAGCCAATCGATCTGCATCCCAATCTAAATAATTTTGCAAATCAGCTAAAACGGCTGCTCGAATCCTTGAAATACTAGCAATATCAAAGTATAAGCGACCCGTTCGACGGACAAAAAAGTCATCTGCTCGATTAACCATTTCATGATGTACCCCAAACCAAGCTTCTGCTCTTGCTAAGGCAACTTCAGGAGCATTGCTGGAGAAGTCACTTATTTTAGTCAAAATAGTTTCCGCCTGATTGCCATAAACCGTTGCTAAATACCAACCATAATAAGGATTTAAACCTAAGGGAGTCACTCTTTTTTGTAAGTTGTTGATATAGGCTTTTACTGCTTTAGCATTGGCCAAGGGTTTTTCTGTTAAACTGATTTTCCTAGTTTGGCATTTTGAAAAGGCTCTTTTTTCTGCTTTAGGGAATTCTTTAATGACTAGGTTCACAATGCGCTGCGCCATTTTTCGATACCCTGTCAACTTTCCACCTGCAATGGAAATTAAGCCTTGAGGAGAAATAAAAATTTCATCTTTTCTAGATAATTCAGAAGGAGATTTGCCTTCTTCATGAATCAAAGGACGCAAGCCTGCCCAGTTCGATTCTATATCTTCCATCGTCAAATTAACAGAAGGAAAAATACTATTCACGGCATTTAATAAGTAATCCGCATCTGCCTGAGTTGCTACAATTCGATTTAAATCCGCTTTATAAGTAGTATCAGTTGTACCAATATAAGTTGTTCGACCTCTTGGGATAGCAAAGATCATCCGACCATCTGGCACATCAAAATAAATGGTATGTTTAAGCGGAAATTTTTCGTGCGGTACAACTAAATGTACTCCCTTAGTTAGATGTAATCGTTTACCTTTTAGCGAATTATCTTTTTTTCGTAAGCGATCAACCCAAGGACCGCCAGCAGAAACAATTTTTTTAGCCTTGATAACAAAAGTAGCTCCCGTTAATTCATCTTTACAATTGGCTCCTGTGACCTTTCCATCGACATAGGTGAAATCTTCTACTTTACAATAATTGGCGGTCGTTGCGCCATATCTAACTGCAGATTTTAATAATTCAATGGTTAGTCTAGCATCATCCGTTCGATATTCTGCATAAAATACCCCGCCTTTTAAATTTTCTTCACTTAGTAAGGGTTCCTTTACTAAAGCACCTGCTTTACTTAGCATCTTCCGACGATCATCTCCTTTTACATTGGCTAAAATATCATATACTTTCAAGCCAAAAGACGCCATCCAATAGCCATATTTACCTCCTTTGACAATCGGCATCAACATTTTTTCAGGCAGGACAATATGTGGTGCCAAGCGATGGACAATGGCTCTTTCTGTGCCTGTTTCTCGAACTAGCGCAATATCTAATTGCTGTAAATACCGCAATCCACCATGAATCAATTTAGTCGATTTACTACTCGTTCCCGAAGCAAAATCTCGTTTTTCTACTAAGGCGGTTTTTAAGCCACGGGCTGCTGCATCTAAGGCAATACCGGTACCTGTAGCACCGCCGCCGATGACTAATAAGTCAAACTCTTGATTTTGTAAAGTAGCTAGGGTTTCGGAGCGATGAATAGAGGATGTAGAATGGGTTTTCATGCAAATTTTAGTTTAAAACAGTCATCAATATTACTCACACTAATTTCTTGTTATTTGTGTAACTCTAAAAGAGCAAATTAGTTTAGAAATTTAGAAAGTAGTACAGAGTAGTATAGGGCAAAGATAAGCGTTTTTTTTACTCTTATTTATTTTTTGAAGGAAACTAAAGTTTTTTTAATAGTGGGGGGATAAATTTTACAATTGTTTAAGATAGGACGACCCTTATTAGTTTATTTATATTTATAGATTGGCATTAAGTTTTTGCTCTAAGTTTTCAAAATTTTGTAGCGTCTTTGGAATGATCATAAAAGTATTGTGAGCAAAATTGATAGCTTTTCCATAAACCAAAAGATTCGATGAATTTTTTTTGATAGCCGTTATTTCTTTAAGTAGAATAGCTCTTGAGTGACCACTTTCTTGTTCTATAATTATAGCCGTTTTATCAATAATAACTGGTGACTTAGGATTGTTCTTTTTTAAAAAGAAATAAATTAATCCGTAGAAAAATATAAAAGTGGCCATACTCAAAAATAGGATTAAATTCGAGTTAATTGAGGCAAACCAAAAATAGGCAATGCCTAAGGCTAATAAATAGCTACCTAAAATTATACTTATCGTCTTGAAATTAAAGAATTGTTTCCATTGATTTTTTATAGCTATTTCACTAACAAGATATTCTTTTATATCTGGGACTTCTTCATGTGGAATTATAGGTTTAATTTCACAAAGTATTTCTTCTAAGGCGTCGTTATCTTCTATTTGTGCCGAAATAAGGAGGGTATTTGGATAAGAGTTTTCTTCCCCTTTTATAGTATAATACTCTGTTTTACTTTTTCGGATGGCAGTAATTTCTTTGTAGGGGATTCGACGTTTATCGATGCCAAAACTTGGTATAAAAAAGAATAAGGGTTCGTAATGGCCTAATTGCTTTAAGAGAATAGCCTCTTCCTCAAAAATAACTTCATAAGATTGATAATTGACTTTTATTCTACGTAATCCTGAGCATAATTGAAGTAGAATATACACACAAATGCCAGGCAGAAGATACCACGAAGAGGCCCATGTAAAATTTTTCTGAAAATCGAAATCTAAAAAATAAAACATGCCTAATACCATAAAAATAGATAAAAAGGTAGCCAAAAAATTAGTTAAAAGTCTTTGTTTGATGGCTTTATAATATCCTTCTTTTTTTAGCTTAAATTGTTGCTTCATTGGTAATGAGTTGATAGCGTTTTAAAAGTAGATGAATTTTAAAAAATGAAAACCTACATTGTTTTATTTCTCTAAATTAAGCAAAATTTTAACCACTTGCTTCACCATTTCCTTACTCACATCCAAATGCAAGGTAAACCGAATAGTCTGCGGCCCAAAAGCAACAGCCTGAATGCCTTTCTTCGCCAATTTTGCTAAAAAAGTATCAGCAGTATAAGGGTTTTTGACATCAAAAATCAAGATATTGGTTTTGATAGGGCGAATATTTTCCACGACTTTCATCTTGGCTAAAACTTTCCCAATTTTACGAGCATTTTTATGATCTTTTTTTAGTCGGTCAACATGCTTATCTAAGGCATAAATACCTGCTGCTGCCAAATAGCCTGCTTGCCGCATACCACCTCCTAAAACTTTTCTAAACCGCCTTGCTTGTCTGATAAATTCGGCATTACCAATCAATAAAGAACCAACAGGCGCACCTAATCCTTTGGAGAGACAAATGGAAATACTATCAAATAGTTTCCCCATTTGCTGCGGTGTTTCTCCTGTTTCTACTAAGGCATTAAAAAGCCTAGCCCCATCTAAATGCAAGCCTAATCCTTTTGCTTTGCATAATTTAGCAATAGGTTTTATTTCTTTGCTAGTATAATAATTACCCCCTCCTTTATTAGTGGTATTTTCTAAAACAACTAATTTACTAATAGGCAACCAATCGTAAACGGGCTTTATGGCAGCTTCGATACTTTCAGCCGTTAATTTGCCATAATCACCCGATAAAAGATTCATCGAAACACTAGACGTCAGGGCAAATCCAGCAGATTCATATTGGTAAACATGAGAATATTCATGGCAGATTACTTCATCCAAAGGTTGCGTGTGAACTTTGATGGCAATCTGATTGGTCATGGTACCAGAAGGACAAAATACAGCGGCTTCTTTTCCAAACATTTTTGCCGCTTTATTTTCCAATTGACTGACAGTTGGGTCTGCGCCAAAAACATCATCTCCTACTTCAGCAGCCATCATAGCAGCCAGCATTTTTTTGGTAGGCTTAGTTACCGTATCACTTGTTAGATTAATGAGCATAGTTGAAAATATTTCTGATTTGGGTCAAAGATAAAATTTATCAGCGTATAACTATTGTTTTTTGAAGTATACTTAAAAATGATAGTTACTATTCACTACCAACTGTCAGAACCCTGATTTGCCTGATTATTTAAGGATAATACTTGATAACGGCTTCGATTCATCAAGAAATATCTATTTCAATCAATAGAGCGTCAGATTAAAAATTGATATTTTTTATTTTAATAATATATTTAAAATCCGTTGGGAAAACTAATCCGTTGGGGAAAAAACACGCCCAGCGGATTATCTTCCCAGCAGATAATTATCAATTTTCTTTCGATTATCTAAAGATTATCAAGATGCTGACATAGAAGGCGATGAATATTTAGAAATTATATTTAAAAGTGAGATATGTTTCTTTTTTATAAAGTATTTGTTTACTTTTGCTAGGTCTTATACCTCCTTAATAACCTCACTTAAATTTTTTTAAAAACAATTTATTAAATAATAGATTGTTTTTCATTTTTCTCCCATTAATTACCGATTAAATAATAAACTATTCCATCACCATTTTATAACTTTAATAATTGGGACAAACCAATTATGCCTCAAGATTTACCTTTAAAAGGTGTCATCTGAATAGGGATTACCTTTTTTTGCAGTAGAACCATAAAGTCTTAGGTAAGGACCTCATTTTTTGCTTTTTCGCATTCCTATTATTATGCAAATGAGATCTTTCTTTAAGGCGATACTAGATAATTACAAAAGCATATAGAAACGACATTCGAATGAACATAGATTACAAAATTTTAAGAAAAGGCTATATTCTAGTCCTATTTTCTTGCTTATACACTAGCTACCTGTCCGCACAAATAGCACTTAACTTAAGCAATGACACTAGGGCTAATGATCGCTATTGTGATCATGCTGCACAGGTATTTACAGGTTGTGGAGGAAGTTATACAGATGATGGTGGTAGCAATTTATACAGTAATGATTTAGTAGATATTGCTGCTCAAAATAGTCCTGCTAACGATTATGGGGATGATGTACATGAACCTATTTTTTGGACCTTTTGCCCAAACAATCCAACAGAAGAACGAGTTAAACTCACCTTTACAGAATTTGATATTCATAGTTCCGACCAATTTTTAGTATATGATGGGGCTTGTGATTTAGCGAATGGGGATATAGACCCAAATATTGGCGTAGTAGGATTAGACGATGATAACCAATTAGATTTTAATAATTTTATTCAATTGACAGGTGGTTCTCCTGGACAAATGACTCAAATAGCTGGTAGCGGAACCGTAGAAAATGGTGCAGGTTGGGTAGAAGCTAGTTGTACCAATGTTTCAGGCTGCATAACAATTGGCTGGAATCCGAATGGCGATAATAATAAGGGCTTAGGTTGGCGATTTTCAACTTCTTGTTCTATTCGATCTTTTGATATAAGCTGTCCTACCACAGGAGATGGAAATGCACCGAATGGGATTGCTTCTTATGATGGGTTAACAGTTGGTTGTGGTCAAAACATAACCTTACCTGTACCAGCTGCTGCGGTAGATGGTTGTGCGGGGACAGGAAATACCTTATTGGCTCCTCCATATATAGTAGAAGTAATTATTGATGGTCTTTCTTTGGGCTTTGTTGGAGGGAATTTAACGGATTACCCAGAGATGACAATTGGCGTTGGGCGACATACTTTGATTTATGTATTGTATTTTGATATAAATGGGGATAATAATCCTTTCGATGGGACATTGATTGAGAAAAAACGAGTGGATTGTGTGTTTACTATTTCGGATTCAGAGGATTTAGTTTGTCCTGCGGAAACCAATATTTCTTTAGGAGACGATTGTGCAACAAAATTATTGCCTAAAGAAATACTCTCCAATTTATGTGCTCCTGCTTATCCTATTAGAGTTATCATTGATAGCAAAACTTATACGGCGAATTGTAGAGGTTGTGATTTTGTGGATGCCAATGATAACCCTCTTTTTCTAGAGGAGGGGCTTCATGATTATATCATGCGGGATAACTGTAATAATGCTTGTTTTGGAAGAATTAATTTGAAAGATATTCAGGCACCTCAATGTATTGGGCCAGTATTAACTGGAATTCTTTGTTCTGAACCTATTCCAGATAATGAACCTAATTTTTTAGATTGTAATGAAATTATAGCAACCAATTTTTTAGAATTTGAATATGGTGCTTGTGGACAATACTCTTTACTAGAAGTTAATGAATTACAGGATGTTTTAAGTAGTAATAACTTTATTGAAACTACTCCCGGTATTTTTATTATCGGAACTTCCCCAGATATTCCTGGGATGACTGGTTCAGGCACTTCTATTCTTGACCTGCCTATAAATGTTAATGGTACTATAGAAAGTATTACCGTTAGAAGGTGGCGAGTAACTGATAGTAATGGAAATACGAATGAAAATTGTCCCCAAGCCTTTGCAAATTTGAGACCCGATTCTTTGTTTATGCCCAATTTGCCTTCCATTGAAGTCAAATGTGGTGAAGGAATTACACCTGAAGAATTGCTTCAATTGAAGAATGAGGATGGTAGCCCTCGTTTTGCTAAACAAAATTTAGCTCCGTGGTTTGTTTCTCCTTTTCAAACAATTCCGAATAATACTATTGAATACATTCTACCCGATCAAGAAACAAACTGCCATTATGCTACTTTCTATGAAGATCAACTTATTCAGACGATAGGAGAGACTCAAAAAATATCCCGTACTTGGACTTGGTTAGACTGGTGTTCTCCAACTCCTCAGCGAACTGCCTCCTTTGTTCAAATTATTAAAATTGCAGATGAGGAGGAACCAGTGCTAACATCTGGCCCAGATGCTATGCGATTTTCTCTAGATTTATTTGAATGTCAAAGAAGCGAAGTCAATTTACAGGCAGCGACATGGAATGACGTTTGTGGATCGGTGGTGAGTTATCGAACAGAATTAAGAGCTATTCAATCTAACGGAAATATAGGAGGAATTCTCCAAAATAATTTTCAAAATGGTGGACAATTTACGAACTTAGAAGTAGGCGATTACTACGTTTTATATTATGCTGAAGATCAAAATGGAAATGAAACCTCTAGTTTTGGTTCAGTTAATAATGCTTGGGAACCAGTACCTGGCAATGTCCATGTAACCACTTTATCCATTATAGATGGCGTTAAACCACAAGCTAGATGTATCAACCAATTGAATATCACCTTGCGGTCTAATCAAGACAGGATTAATGCAATTGACTTTGACGCTGGTAGTTCAGATAATTGTGGTATTGCGGAATTAGGTATTAGTTTGTTAGATGTAGATGGTACTTTTGGCCCATTCCTCAATCTTGATTGTTCAGATATTGGCAAAAACTTAAGAATATTTTTACAAGCAACAGATATTCACGGCAACAAAAATGTATGTTGGGGAGATGTGCGTATTTTGAGCCATGAAGATAATACTGCATGTAACAATTTAGATGAAATTATAGTGACAGGAGAGATTACGAATGATAATGGAGAGTTTCTAGAACCAGTAACAATTATTGCTTCGGCGGCTGGTCAGCCAGATATTATTAGTACAACTGAATTTGGACAATATAATCTAGCTTTATCCAAAGGAACGACTTATACCATTACACCACAAAAGAATACAAATGCTACGAATGGGGTATCTACTTTTGACTTAGTATTAATAAACCAGCATATTTTAGATATAAAACGGTTCACTTCTCCTTATCAATACATTGCAGCGGACGTTAATAAGTCGGGTAATGTTACAGCTTTTGACTTATTGCAGCTTAGACAGTTGATTCTAAATCAAACGGTTGAATTTAGAGACAATACTTCTTGGCGATTTGTAGATACCGGCTATAACTTTGGCTCGGATATATCGTCTACCTTATCCCAAAATTTTGCAGAGTCTATGGAGATAATAGCTCCAGATAACCCAAATATTAACCTTGATTTTATAGGGGTGAAAATTGGAGATGTGAATGGAACTGCTGCACCTAATCAACTATTGAACAATGAAGATAGAAGTTGGAACGAATCAATGACCATTGAAATAGCAGATAGATGGATAACCGCAGGAGAGACTTTTAATATACAATTTGATGGAATAGCATTGGAGCAATACCTTGGACTTCAGTTTACCCTTGATTTCCCGACTTTAGAAGTATTATCTTTAGAAGAAAATTTATTACAAAAAGAGCATTGGCATATTCCTGTACCACATCAATTAATTACCTCTTGGAACGGGACTACAAATAGCCCTTCGCCACTTTTAAAAGGCACTTTTAAAGCTTTGGAAACTGGTTATATAAGCGATTTTTTAAAACTGAATTCTACAAAAATGGAAGCGGAAGCTTATACCTCGCAAGGGGAAATTCATCCTATTGAACTAGTATTTAATCAATCTACCGTAGATACTAAATTTGAATTATTACAAAGTCACCCAAATCCGACGAATAATTGGACAACCATTCCTTTTAACTTACCTACAAAAGAAAATTATACCTTAAAAGTGATTGACTTAAATGGTCGAATTCTACAACAAATTAGTGATGTGGGGGAACGAGGATTGAATCAAGTTCAACTGCAAACCAAAGCATTTGGTGTAAAAGGTTTGGTTTATTATCAACTGCAAACGGATACGGAATTGGCGACGGAGAGAATGATTATTACGCAGTAAGTGTAAAGAACGATGAACTATAAATGATGAACGATGAATTCGTATATTATTGAAAGGATTTTTTCATTTGTTCTAAAACTCCAACCTTTTTCCTAAAAGGTTTGGTTTTTTTAATATGTCTTATCCAGATTTTGTGAAATTTTCCTATATTGGTTTTTTGCACCAATTTTAGAAAATTTAGTTAATGAACTCAAATGTAGAACAACCTCCAAAACCCAATAATAGCTTTCCCAATAGTTGGAAAAGTTGCAGCAGGAGAGTTGGCAATTGGAGTTGATTATATCAGGGATTGCTTTATTTGGTATTTGGGAAGCTAGGACAGCAATCGGGCAGCTTTTTAATTATATTCAAGTCTATTCTGCTGCTTCTTATGCAGAATTTGCTTGGATTACTATTTATCTTTTTCTTAGAATAAGTTGGATAATTTTATTTACAAATTTAGTAGTTCACGTAATTTCTCGTGGACTTTGGATTGGGGCAATTGGATTGAGATATGTTTCTGGTGATATTGAGTTTAAAGAGTTGGGATACAGCCCATTATTTGAAAAATTTTTAAAGAAAAGAACAGGGAATTTTGATAAATATATTGCCAAATTAGAACGATTTTCTAGTATTGTTTTTGCTTATACATTTTTGTTAATCGCTTTTGCGATTTCTTTTGCTTTTTTCTTTACCTTTTTATTCGGCACAGGTCGTCTTTTGGAAGAATATCTAGGAGATGGGAACGATTGGGCTATGTTGTACATT
>CAZXYA010000019.1:0-37476 GCA_964644655.1 uncultured Saprospiraceae bacterium
CAAGCAAATAATAAGTTAATCCGATTTCTTGTTCTATTTTCGGTATTTGGTCAATTATATCAGCATCTTTTGCAATGACTAAAGCCTCTTTTAAAATAACCAAAGAAGTTTCATTATCACCCCAAAAACTGTGAAAAGCAGCTTTATTCCCAAGATAAATTAACAAATCTGTCGGAGCTAACTTTTTAGCTATCTCTCCTGATTCAGCTAACAGTTTTTGTGCTTTTTCTAAATTACCTATTTGTTTATAAGCATTGGACAGATTGTTGATTGTGGTACTATAAGCAGACCAATCTTCTATAGCCTTTTCCTTTTTTAATAATTCCTCTTGAATGACAATGGCTTCTTCATATCTAGCTAAAACATAATACAAAGCAGCCAATTGACCTTTAGCCGAAAAAATGAGAACCTCATTACATGCCTCTTCTCCTAATTCAATAGCCTGTTTAAAATAATGCTCTGCTTCTGGATATTTCTCCATGTTAAGATAACCAGAGCCTATATCGTACTTAAAAGAACCTGCCAAATCTGCATCCTCCCCAACAAATTCAAAAACTTGATTAAAGTATTCCGCTGCTTCTTTATAGTCTTTATTTCTTAGTGCTGCATTTCCTCTAAGGTTTAAATAATTTACTTCATATTCCCATAGTTCCTCTTCTGGAATTTCATTATTAAATGCCAACTCAATAATATCTAACTGCTGAGTCGCTTTTTCTAAATATCCTGCACTCTCATAAACAGAGGTCAATTGCAAACGGGCATCAATCATTCTAGGGGTATGCTCCAATAATTGCACACCATATTCTCCCGATTTTATAGCAGCATTATACATTTCTCTGCCTTGATAGGATACTACTAATTTTTCTATGGCAATAAAGATTTGCTCACAATCATCCGTTTTTTTTGCAATTAATAAAGCGGCATTATAAAAATCAATAGAGGCCTGAAAATTAATAGAAACATGAATGTCTCCTAAATGAAAATTATTGTAGAAAGCATATTCATCGTTGGCGGTTAATATGGCCTTCTGGTAAAATTGGATGGCTTTTTCTTGCTGATTTGTTGCATTATATAACCAGGCTAGTTCAGAAGTAGGAATGTATAAATCGGGTTGTTTAAGTTCAGTTCCTAAAGTCAAAGCTTCCTCAAAAATAGGAATAGCTTTATTATATTGTTCTGTCTCAGAATAACATTCTCCCAAATTAATCAAACAGGTAAACAAATAACTGTCATCTTCATCCTCACTGGTTACGCTTTTTCTAATTTTAGTTATTAAGGTTTCCCATAGAGTAAGCGCATCTTCCAATTTACCTTGGTCTTGTAAATCACATGCTTTGAGGAATAATGGGTCATTCATCCTCCAAGATACTTACATATTCAACGTCCTCTAGCATGATTTCATTTAAGACATCTTCATATGTTTGGTTCAAATTGACCTCTCCCAAATTAGGTAGTCTGAGCTTTTCAGATTCTATATTGTCATCGGCGAACAATTCGGTAAGTACTTGTTTTTTGGTCTCATTTAATGCCTTTAAGTCCTCAATTTTATCAGCTTTGATTTTGATTTCAATAACCACTTCATTGTCGCTTTTATTCTCTTTTCTTTTAGTACTCCATATAACACCAAATAGGGTGATTAGCGCAGTAACTGTTGCACCTCCAACTTGTATTAGAGCGACTACAACATCGGGGTTGCTTAAAATGGAGCGAGTGGGTTGGTTTGATGGCTGTAAATCAAATTGAATCGTGGAATTAGTTGATTGTAGTAATTCGATTAATTCTGCTGAAGAATGGGTATCGCTTAGAATGGGGATAATGTTACTCATTGGCATTAAAGTTTACTTATATGGCGTTCAAAATTATCAAAAATAAAATATTTCTTAGCAAACTATCCTAAATGTTCAGATTTAGTTTACAGAGAAGTAAAGGTTTTTATAGGCTATCCCAATATATTAATTGGCTTAAGAACTGACTTATAATAATTGCACCTACATAACGTGTTTAATAATTTTAGGATTAGCATCAGGATATAAACCTTTCATTCTCTCAAAATAATCCCCTCTCATTAACAATTCTCCACCAGCAAGTTTGGCAAATTCATTATTCCCAACATCTCCACCTACATAATCCTCAGACCAGTTTTGAAATTTTAAAACTTCTTCACTTTCTGCATTTACACCTTTTAGTCCAAAATATAGAGGATATTGAATTTGTATGCCTAAAGCTTGGCATATTGCTGGTGATAACCATAACAAGTTGATTCTTTCAAAGAAGTCAAATTCTGTACTATGAATAATAGGGGTTGATTCTATGTCTAGATTTCTAGGATTGCCATCGTATAACTCAAAAAGAAAACGATATTTAGAGTATTTAGGAGTATTTTTATCAATTTGGTCTTGAAAAATTATAGATTGATGATATCTAATAGGAGATAATTTCCTTAGAGAATCACCATGGAATTCTGTTTCCACACTCGCAACCCTCACCCAATCACCGACTTTATTAATGTTAATATCACATTCCCAATCCGTTTTATTGAAGGATGGAAGGTCGAGGTCTAAAGGTCTGACCTTTCTTGACGCTATTTGAGCAACTATTTTGCTAATACCAAGTGGCATACAATCTATAATCACATCAGGAATTTTTATTTCAACCTCCCGTAGTTGGTTATAATATCGAGATTGAAATAACTCAAATAAAATTGCACCGTGTTTAATATTTAAAACATTAACATCATTCATTCTACTATGATAATTATCAAATAAAGACTCTTCGTCCTTCATTTTCTCATCAGCCTCCCTTGCAATTAGAGATAAATCCAAACCCAAGTCTGATAACCTGCGGTATCTATAATGTCTAGCTTCTAAAATTTGAATATCAACTGAAGAGGGTGGTATTATTACAAAATCTTCCTCTATAATTTTAACTCTTAATGGCTTATTTAAGAGTTGTTCAATTAAAAAATCGGTCCAATAATAATTAGTTGGATATAAATTATTTATTGATTCTTTTACTTCATCTGTCAAATTATTCATTAGTGGGGTCTTCAAAATTATTTGAAGTAAAATAGCTAAATGTAATGGCAACAGTTTATCCTGTTTAATTAACACCCATTTCAAAGGCTTCATCAAAATTTCTGGATTCTCATAAGCTAAGAAAAATATTCCATGAATTGCCCGATGGACCCGTTCAATAGTCATCCCTTTTAAACGACTAATTAATAAACAAGACAAAAGTTCTTCGTGGCTGAAATCATATAGAGACGAATCGATTTCCTTAGAAAAATCATATTCGTATTGATAAGAGATTCGTTTGTCAATAATGCCAAAAACAGTACCCCATAACTCCTGAATAACATTTTTATCATAACCACATGCAATTAATGCAATTATGAGATTTGCAGAAATTTGTTGAGTATAGTTAGTGTCTGAAAGAATTTCAGATAATATTTCTATCAAATACTTTTTACTTTTTTCTGAATCTATGCTATGTGCTTTATTAAAGGATTTGGGATTATCCATTATATGAAACCAACCATCTTCGGAATACACAAAAGTGGTTATTTGTACAAAAAACCAATCATCGCTCTCTTGTTCAAATAAATTATCCATCCAATCTAATCGTCCCGACTTATACCGACTCTTCCTTAAAATTGCCTTGATACATGATTTCCTATCTTCAAATGATGATAAGGACAGTATGAAAGACTGTAAAGATTCTTTATCAAAATTTTCAAAATCTGGCGTATCAATTTTAGCCAATCCATCTTCTAAGGACTTTGCTTTAAATTGAATTGTATTTCCCGGTTTTGATTTTATTCTTTTTTCTTCCTTTTTTATTACAAAATTTTGAGTGTTCTCTTTCCCTAATAAGATTTCGAATTTATTGACTAAATCTTGAGGTAATTCCTTCTCGTAACGATGTTTCCCTGCATTTTTAGATATAGTAAATATTCTATTAAGAAAGAAAGATTTATATGGTTTTTTAAAGCTATCATAAATATTGAGATTGGTTTTTAAATAATCTTTTCCGCCTGAATTTGGAAAGGTGCTAAGTAGTAAAAATTCTAATAGAGAATTAATCGTACCATCCGTATTTTGAATTACAAATTTCAATTCATCCTCTTCGTAATAATGAGGATAAGAACTATCTAATATTTCCGTCGCCAAAAAAGACAATGCTCGTTTTGGATAAAGTGTGTAGTATTTTTCAAACCAATCTACAGGATAATATTTAGTCCCCTTTCCATCAGTATGCAATGCAACACCATAACACATTCTATATAGATGTTCCATGATTTCCTCACCACCTTTTGGAAACATTTGAATATATGGCACACATGCCTCAATTAATTCACTCAGGGTACGGTCTTTTCTAAATCCATATCCAGTCAATTGCTTAATACCTTCTTTAAAAGCATTAATTGATGATTCATTTAATCCTGATGAATGATACACCGTACTTAACCTAAAATTCATCCATGCTAAATCATTATAGATTCTATTTTGCTTTGCATCGTTTAACTCCTTTTCATATATAGGAATAACCGTCTCAGGTAACTGAAATTTTATTTGCAAGTCAAGGAAATTCTCAGGGATAAGTGGTCCTACATAAGATTTCTGGATATGCCCAGTTGTTTTATCCGATAATATTTTTAAAATTTTCAAACATTTTTTTGACTCTTCTTTGCTTTTACAAAGAGATAATCCTTTTTCGAAAGATACTCCTGCATACCCATATAAAGAGTATAAGTCCATTAATCTAGGTGTTCCTTTAGACTTGTGTACATCAGAAATTAATAAATAAAAGACTGATTCTAATTCTTCAAAATTGTAAGATTTTTTTGTAGTAAAAATCGTTATCCAAATAGTATACTGCACCCAATTATAGAACCAATTAATACCTTTTAGAGGGTTCATTGCTTGAATTATTACTTTCAGTTTTCCTTCTAATACAAGTATATTAACATAGCTTTCAATCTGCTGAATAAGTTCTATACGTTTCTCCGTATCTATCCGTTCCATTTTTATAAGTTCACTTATTAACTTATCTAGCGCCCCAACCGTAACCTTTACCTTCTGTGGAGATAATAACCTTTTCATTGTAGGACACTCTTCCAACCAGGAAATATCACCAGTAAATTTATTCCAACGAATAACCTCGTGAATCAATATATTCTTACATTTCTTATTCTTTTCGCTTTCTTTGCCAAAACGCTTAGCATAGTCTTCAATTTTATAATAGTTTTTATTGTATAAAAGCTGGACTACTATAGCATCAATTTCTTCAATGCGAATCCTTCTTTCTACAGGGATAATTGCCCAATTTACCACCTCTCCCTCATACACCTCTTCCCTTAGCATACTATACACAGTACTTCTTTCCAATAAAAGTTTGCCCTCATTGTAAATGCAATCATACATAGCTTGATTTCCATGAATATGCTTAATTGCCTTTAAATATTGTTCACATGTTTGTGTACTAAAGTCGGCTAATTCACTAATGATTTTAGCTTGTTCAGCGATAATTATAACCTTACTAAGGTCTTGAATAGTAGCAAGAGATTTTGCTTGAAGTTTATGATTAGAATTAATGGTATCTATTGGATGTCCATAAAAAAGACTTTTTTGAATAAAATCTAATTCAACTGTTTCTGCTATTTTATCTAACTTTCTCGATTCAAATAATAATGGTAATAAGTACAATGCAGCTTTCCGAAAAGAATAAAAGTCTTTTTTACTTAACCAATTAGCGACAGGTTCATAGACAATAGTAGGTATATCTATTTCTTCTTTTCGTAAGCGTTCAATCATAAAACGTTTAAAACTCTCATGATATATTTTATATCCACCATAACCACTATTATGGTTAAGAATGGGAAGTAGTACATTTAAATATTTTTCAACTCGTTTACCTAGTCCTGTAATTTCATTTATATCACTCTCATTTATTGAGAAATTAATTGCACAAAATGCTAAAGGAATTCGTTGGTCAAATTCGATTAATTTTAGTAAATATTGGTAGTATGACTTTAAATTAAAAGTATATTTTGGGAGATTCTCTATAGTTGATTTACTAACTAATGATTTTTGGTAAATAGATTTAATTATATATGAAGCATAGAGTGCATTTCCTTCACTTTTTTCTTGAATAAAGGAGGAAAGAAATTTATCATCCTCTAATAATTTATCTTCTACAAAGTGGTTTTCCATTAAGGAGGCTATTTCAATACTAGTCCAAGGTAGAATTTTAATACGTTTAAATTCAGTTAATTTCGATAGCTGGGTAATCGGTTGAGAAAAAACCAGAAGTTTGACTTTTGGATTATGAATTTCTATTTGTTGCAAGGCTTCCAATATGTCAATTTCCCCTTCACTTAATTCTTTTCGGTTAGTTTCATAAATTCGCCATACATGGTCAAGACCATCTACAATAATAATAGTATCCTCCTGAATTTTTGAAATTAATTGATTAATTTCACTAAGATTAGCTGCATATCTATTCGTTTTATGTTCTTGTAATTCCTCAAATATTCCTACCAACTGATTAATAAGATTACCATAAAGTGTATTTGATTGAATCCGCTTAATTTGTAAGGAGTCATCAAGTTTTGTATAACAATAATGCTTTATTAAATGAGTACTTGATGGCAAGGCAGATTCTAAATTTTCAATTAGCCACGATTTTCCTGCTCCTGGTTCTCCTTCTACAATTAATTTATTGGACAGCTTTAGGGCAGCAAAAATTTCTTCGACTGAAGAATTTGTCTTTATTAAATGTTCTCTGATAATAGGGAAAACTTGTTCAATTGCACCAAATTGTAAGTTGAGTTTGGCATCAACAACTGCCTCCATAGTAGTAGTTTCCCATGTTTCTTTTTTATTATCCATCCGATGACGTCTAACAAACTCTACTAAGTAAGAGGCAACAGTCCGTTGAGAAACGTTATCATTAGGAAATTCGCCTACTCCAATCTTATGAATTTCATGTAGTAATGCTCTTTCCATAGCATTTGGACTACTTAGGCTTAAATTAGCTTTTGGAAGTTCAACTTCGATAATTAATTGCTCGCAAAAAAGAAGAAAATCCTTCCTATCTTCTTTTTTCATTTCCTTACCAAATTTTTGCCAAGAACTTAAAGGATTCTTTCCTTCTGGCCATAGTTTATAAGGATTTACTTTATAAATTACTCCCTCAGATGTACTTAAATTAGCGTCAGTATCTAATTCCAATACTTTCATTATTGCATCATCTTCACTTGGTCGAGTCCATGCTAAACAGAGGCGATATTCACTATTATTATCATCTAACGATTTCCAACTCTTGAATAATTCACTAAGGGCAATACTATACCCTCCCCCATTTGCTAAATCTCCTTTACACAATTGGTGATTCCGTTTTGAATTGCTATATTTAATTTGCCGCCTAGAAATTTTACCATTAGACCAAATGACTAAATCATCAAAACTATCTTCCTTTTTTTCTTTCTTATCAAATCTAAATTTGGTATCTAACCGACCATTAGCAATTTCTTTTGCAAGGAAATAAGCACCTAATAAATCTTGATAATAGTATCCTTGGTGAGCAGAAGTTAGCATGTTTTCAATTTGAATGTTTAGCGTAAATGAACTAGAAAATAGTATAAAAAATTAGAAGTTTATAAATCCAACTGCCGAACAATATCTTTAGTCAATTTTGACAAGGGGCGTTTTGATAAATTTTCTTCCTCAATAAAATTACTGGTTACCAATCGTAAAATATCTTCCCTATTTCTAAATAAAGTTCCCTCGTATTGTTTAAATAAGCCATCAATATAGGATTCAGAATAGGCGTATTTCTTTTGAATAAGTTCTAGTGCATAATCGGTATGTTGTGCATATAGTTTATCAAGATGGAATGCTTTAATGTGTTTTTGTATTCTTGGAGAAAGGTTATCTGGAAATTTCACTTTCAAAGCAGATGCTTTATAATAGAATTCACAATTTTTGATTTCGACCTCCATATTGGCATCGAATACATAGCCTTCTCTGGTATCGTAGGGGTTAATAATAAACTCTTCGGGGCTGGTATTGGCACTATCTAACTTAACAAAATTACACCATTTGCAAGATGGAATTAGATTATAAAAAGAGATTGCTAAAAAAGGAAAAGTTGTTTTTGGAAAGAAATGGTCGATGTCACAGGTTCTACGCCCTTCTTTATCTGTATTGTTAATAAAATTTCGATTACAATATGGACATGCAATGAGTCCAAGATTATCTACTAATCTTAAAGCTCTCGACCTTGGCTTTTCCTCGTCAGCTAAAAGAATCTTTTTAGTGCTGAACTCTTTATACAACGTAGTTATGTAATAATTAAAACCCTTCTTTTTTTGCTTAGATGTATTGAGCCAAATCTTCACTAAAGATTCTATTTCTTCGGGACTAGCAAGAATTATTTTCTTTAAACTTTGGTCTCCACCAAAGATATTTTTTATTCTTTGTTCTTGAGAAGATAAATTATTTTTCTTAAGAATCTTTGGCTTTCTTAAGCGGTTTTCAATAAAATCGTAATGCGTCAAAGCCAATTTATCAAGATTAAAATGTTTAATTTTTACCATATTTTTTTCGATTACTTTTAACTCTATTCAGTTCTCTTTGCAAGCGCTTAATATCATTTTCAATATCATCAACCTTTCTCAACCTTTTGCTATCTAATTTTTGAGTTAGATGTCTTTTGAGAATTGGTTCTCCTATTAAATCAATAATTTTTTCGGCTTGTTCAACACTATTTATTTTATCCTGCGGGATGTTATCCAAAAATTTAATTACGTCATTAATCTTTTCTTGAGCAAATTCTCCAATCAAACCGTCCAGAAAAAAGTCGTTGCTAAGTAAGGTGTGTATATTTGCTCCGAAAGTATTATTCTTATTAGCTGTAGTACTTAACACTATACACTTTTTATCTTCGTTTTTATTTAAAAGAAGGACATTATTTTTCGGTAAATCTGAAAGCACAAAAGGAGAATGAGACGTAATAAATATTTGTAATTTTTTACCATTAGGATTACCATTTTCGTCTCTACAAAAGATAAGTGGTAAAAATTCTGTTAAGATTTTTACGTACTTTTTTTGCCATTCAGGATGGAATCCTGTTTCCACCTCATCCAATAATAGGACTATATTTTTTTCGTTTATCTCTTTCTTTTGATAATCCATCCTACTAAAAAATGATTGCAGAAAATGTTCTCCCGTACTAAACTGATGTTCCCAATAAATATTTAAATAATAATCTTCATAATTTTTGGTAGGAGTTGTTGTTGAGAAAATGGTTCTTTGATAAATTTCAAAAAATGTTTTAAACTCATTAAAATAATTCTCAATATCAATAATCGCATAACCTATAGCATTTTCAAATGAAAAAATACCGCTTTCAATATATTCTCTTACTTTCAATATTAGTTCTATTACAGCCTCGCATTTTTCATTCTGTAATTTTTTGCTACTAGCGATGGTCACCTCTACTAATCTGTCTACAGAATGAATATCCTTTATTTCTGGTAGGTAATCTAAGGCAGTATGATTCTTTAAACTTCTAAGAATACATGCAACAAACCATATTAGAAATTTATCCTTACCAGTTTCTCTTGTTTGATATGTGAGCTTTTCACTAAAAGGAAAAGTATCCATCAAGCCAGAAATTTTAATTCTTTTAGGCATAAAATTATAGGACTCCATAATATCTCTATTTTTAATCCAAAATGCCATTTGACTATTAGTTTCAAATTTACTTAATGTCTCGTAAAAATCAGGAAAAAAAGTAAATCCACTTACATCATCAAGTCCTCCAAACTGAAATTGTCTAACAATGATTTCTTGAAATCTTTGGAATAGCTTTACACTTGAGATACTTGTAAAAGATACTCGTTCTGATTGCGTTTCAGAAGAAGAAGAAAAATCAAAATTGTGAGAATATAGGAGGCTGTAAACTTCAAAGTTCATGTTTTTCTTTCTAATCTGCACAATATCCAATTTTGGAAAATCGGAATTGTATTTTAGGTTTTTATTAGTTATTATTTCGATTTTCCGTTCTGCTTTTTTTTCAATTATAATGATGTTATTAAATACACTATTGTTAGAATTATGTCCCGTCAGTCCCATCCCAATTTCATGCAACAATTGGCTTTTCCCGACCCCGTTCTTTCCTACGATTGCCGTTATATTTGAAATATCTTTACCAAAAAAATGAGGAATTACCTCTTCTTGTCTTTCTTCTATTTTTAAATTTCTGTTTTCTGGGTTATAATCAAATCGCCATCGAGGACTAAAATTAAAGCCTTGATTTTGAATAATCTTATAGTCCTCAATCCAGATATAAAGTAGTTCCATATTATTTAAATTTTAGCCTTCATTTTTATCACCTAACGCTTTTTCTAATTTATCAATCCGTTGCTTTAATTGTGCAATTTTAGCTTGATTGTCATCAACTCTACCCAATTCAATTAACTTTATTTGCTGTTGCAAATGTCTTTTTAAGATAGGTTCTCCAATCATATTGACAATAAGTTTAGCCCTCTTTAATGTCAACTCCTGGTTGTTAGGATAGTCGCTCAAATAGTTGATTACTTGGTCTATTTTTTCTTGGGCAAAATCACCGATTAAGCCATCCATGAAAAAGCTATCAGTAAGGAGGGTATGAATATTGGCACCGAAGGTTTGTTTCTTTTCGTTTAAGCCATCTAATACCTTACATTGTCCTTTTTCATTTTTTGATAGGAAAATGATGTTGTCTTTTGGGAGGTCTGAGGCTACAAATGGGGAATGTGAGGTCAAAATAAGTTGATAATTTACATCTGTATGTCCTAATATTCTGGGAATGTTTTTTATTAATGCTTGTACATAATTCTTTTGATAATTTGGGTGGAGACCAATTTCACCTTCGTCAATAAAAATAAAAGTTGGTTTTCTATAAAAAGCATACCTTAACTGATGTATTTTTGAAAAAATGCTAATTAATGCTTTTTCACCAGTACTAAAGCCTCCATTTCTATACTTGTTGTCAAATTCCCAACTATAGTAAAAAAATGGGCGGGCAACCTGTAAGGTATTCATAAAATGTATTGCCTTAAAAAACTCTTTTGCTTTTTTAAATGGCATTACAAACGCATCACCATTATCGTTCAATCCTATTTCTGGCTCTTGCTTTAGCCATTTCATAAAACTATTTATTCTTTCAGAAATGTGTAGATAAAAATCTTTTAAAATAATAGAATCATATTCATCGGTTGGATTTAAAGATGAAATTTGAGATACAAAATATTCAAAAAAGTCTCCAGCCTTATGCCACCGATGGAGAGTTTCAAACATAGAATTTACTATCAATTGTCCATAGATTTGAGTATAAGCATCTTTTCCTAAAAAAAACTCTTTAATTGTTGAAATCCCCGCATCAAAGTTTTTATTCCGCAAGGTTTTATCCTTAAAATGACCTATACCAATGAGTGCTATATCTATTGAAGGAGTAACTATTAAATAATCTGGTTTTCTGATTTTGGACAACTTATCGCCCCACTCACTAATAAATTTTGTTTCTCTTGAAATTTCATCAATAAGAAAATCATCTTCTCTTATGAATACGTGATTATTTTGATCATAACCAAAATCAACAGATGCTTTTATAACTTTATCTTTACTTAAGTCCCAAAAGTTTCTTGAGAGTTGGTCTTTATGCCTAAGTCTCCCATCTACCGCATTAGAAATATAAGCTGTTTGAACTATGAAATCCTTTCCAAAAACACCATTAATATCAAACTTAGTTTCATCCACAACTTGCTGAATATTGAATGTCCTCCTTTCTATTTTTAATTGAGTTGGGCAACTAATTATATCAAGTTTAAGTTTTTCAGCCCCCCAGATATACAATGAACTATCTTTTAAAAAAACTATGAAAAATTCATCTTTTACAAATTCTATATTTTCATTAAAATGTTTTATGATAAATTCCAAAAGGTTACTTTTTCCAACCCCATTTTCTCCAACTATGGCGGTAACATTAACTATCCTTTCTCCAAAAAAATCCTCAATAACAGTATCATTTCTATCCTCAACATCTAAAACCCCACTATCAACGTCATAATCAAATCGCCACCGAGGGCTAAAATTAAAGCCTTGATTTTGAATATTCTTATAATCTTTAATCCATATATAAATTAATTCCATGCAGCGAAATTACGATTTGGTTAAGCTATTTTTTGTTACAAAATAGCAGAATGCAAGATTTGTTAGCAAAAATGGTTGATTGCTGTATAATAAGGTAATTTTGTATGAATAAAAATAAAATATATGGATTTTGATGCAATTAGGGTGTTGCTTAAAAAGAATGAAATTGCCAAAGCTATTAAAGCTTTAGAAATCATAGTGGAAAATAAGGATAAAATGGCTACTCTTGAGCATATCTCTGGTCAATGGGCTAGCCTAAAGGAAAAAGTTTTAAAAGGGATTATTTCCAATGAAGATAGCACCATTGCTGAAAATAAAATTCGGTCTCATTTGTTTGAGTTTATGAGCAATTATGAAAAAGGAAACTCAGAAATCACAATACCTATTAATAAAAAGGGGAACTTTGATAGAATCATCATAGTTTCTTTCTTAATTTTGATTTCAAGCTTTTTAGCTTATCAATATTTCCAAAAAGTACAGCTCGCCAAAGAGAATTTATCCATCATCATTGACAGGAGGCATGGAAATTTTAAAACAGAAATAAGTGATACTACTCCAAATTCGATAGGCTGTTGGTATGATATTACATTAATCAATAATTCTAATGAGCCAATTTCCATTGTTCATTATCAACCTCATCCAATTGGTAAGAGAATGGTCATAGGCAAAGGCTATGGTCTATTTTATAAAGAAAATCATAAACATGTTGATTATCCTATGGAATTAGAGCCTAAAAAAAGTATAAAATTTGAACTAAAAATAGGCTTGAATTTATCGTCTAAAGCCTATGAAGTCATTAAAGCTAAATTTACTAATTTAGAAAATTTACAGTTTGAAGAGGTGGTTAGAGCAGTAAATATGAATAAAATGGATTTATTTGGGAATAAGGTTATTTATGAAGCATCTCCAGACGGTTGGTATCATTCAAGTATTGACCAAAAGAACATCCACCAAACATTATATTATCTAAATTTTAAATCATCAAGTGGTCAAGAATTTAAAGCCAAGCTAGGTTATTATCAAGTACAATTAATGGAGGAAAACAAAGATATTCGATTTTATCCTCAATAAAAATTTGAAAACAATGAACTTTACAAAGATAAACACCTACAACGATTCTTATGAACGCGCTTTTGAGGCATTGTGTAATCAGCTATTTGAACGTTGGGTACGAAGGAATCAAACAAGTCAGTTGAAATATTTTTCAACTATTAGAGGAGATGGTGGTGACGGAGGAGTTGAGGCTTATGCGATATTAAAGAATGGGGAAGTACTAGGAGTGCAATCAAAGTGGTTTCCCTTTAATATTGAGAACTCACAAGTTGGTCAAATCCGCAAATCCATAGATACCGCTATAAAGGTAAGACCGAATCTCAAACAGTATATAATTTGTTTACCGAAGGATTTATCTTCCCTTACTGCTAGGAATAAGAATAAAGAGAATACCGAGGAGGCTCGACTAAATAAATTGAAAGATGAAATCACTAAGAAATATACCGCTTTAGAATTGATTTTTTGGGATGAACACCAACTTCGTACTCAACTCCAAAAATCAGGTAATGAAGGAATTCATCGGTTTTGGTTTGAGAAGGCTGAAATTTCTATGGAGAGCCTTAAAAGGAAATTTGAACTTGAAAAAGCAGGTTGGCTAAATGACCGTTATATACCTAAACTACATTTAGAAGGTTCAGCAGAGAGGCAAATCCAGCAAGCTCTATTTACTCCTAAAGTGAGACTTGACTATATTGAATCTCTTGAAAAAAATTTAGAAAAAATAAGGGTGGCTGCTACTTTAATCAATGAATTTAACAATGAAGTATCAGGTCAACCAATTAATACAGAATTAAAGGAAATTAATTCAAATTTAAGGGACTATGAATTAGCGCATATTAAAATTAAAGATGCTATTCGCAAAGGTATCACCAAAGTTTCACCAATTTCATTAAAAGAAGTTTCTTTATGGGATGCAAAATTAAAGCTTGAAAAAAATAGCTATGGTAATCTAGCTAAGAATTTACAAGAACAATTAAGTATCGCTTTAGAGAATTTACATAAAGGTAATCTTCCATACTATTTGAATGACTTCCTCATGCATATTGCTCCTTCTAACTTAATATTAATGGGTGAGCCAGGAACAGGAAAGACACATACTCTTGGAAATGTTGTTGAAACACGATTAAAACAAAATCTTCCTGCATTAATTATTCAAGCTAAAACGAGCCCATATAATTCTTGGGAAGAAATTTTTAAATACAGTTTAGGGGGACTATCTAATTGGTCATTAGAGGATATCTGCTCAGCTTTTGAATCTTTAGCAACAAGAACAGATGCTTACCGAATTTTGCATAAAAAGGATAATGACCTACCTATAGAACTTACCCCAATTTTGATAGCTATTGACGGGCTAGATGAAGTTCCCATTAAAAATTATCCTAGTTGGAGGACTCGAATTAATGAATTAAGAACAATAGCGAACCAATTTCCTAGACTTAGATTTGTAATTAGTTGCAGGCATTATGGTATTCAAGATTACAATCCACTTGAGCTAGATTTTGATGGTGTGATAAATCGGAGAACTGATTTACTGAGTGATACACCGAGAAATTTTGTTTCCCCTCGCACAAAGAATAAAGCAAAACAATTAACTGTAGCCTACTTTAATGAATACCAGATAAAATATAGTAATTTAAATTGGTTAGAGGGAGCTTTTAAAACTCCTTTAGAATTAAGGTTGTTCTGCGAAAATTATACGGGTCAAGATATTTCCAAGATTGTAAAGCCAATACACACTACCCTAAAACACTTATTAGGAGAAAAAATTAATCGTTTAGATAAAGAATTTACAGAACACTTTACCCCTCCTTGGGCGAAAAGTGAACAGGTATTCAAGAAAATACTTATGGGTATCGGTGAAATATTTATGCATCATAACATAATAAAACATGATATTCTCTGCCAAAAAATTCGGCAAAAATCTAATAATATAATTGACAGAAATTGGGCAGGTAAAATTCTTGAATTTATTTCAAAAAATGGCATTCTATTTCAGAGAAGGATTATAGATAAAAATAATGTAATGGAAATAGAAGAAATCCTTTACGAAACGACCTATCAATCCTACTTAGATTATTTAATTGCTCTGCAAGCAGCATTGAACATAGGAAAAAATAAAACTAAAAATCTACCAAAATATTTATCTAAACAAAATTCGAATATTCTTAATTTAACCGCTATTATTCTCTTAAATGACTTTGGAATATTGATAGGAGAGGAAAACTATTGGGTTGCTGATTTTGATGAATCACATTTAAATTTCATGCAATACCGAGCATTAGCAGCAGGTAGTACAGAACAAATAAAATGTCGATTACCAATTCTAGAAGAACGTTTTAAAACTTCTTCAGCAGACCGTGCCTCTATTTTAGATTTCTTAGTCTTACCACTATATAAAAATAGAGAACTAGCATTGGAAAAACAGTTAATTCATAAAGTATTAGCAAGCTATTCTAATAGTTTTGAACGAGACTTAATTTGGTCTGGGTATGAACATTTTGAGAACCACTCTCAAGAAATATCTTCTCCAATTGATGTCATCCAACGAATTTACACTTTAGAAGATTGGCAAAATTATGATGAACGTCCTCTCCTACTTGCATGGGGACTATCTTCAGTTGATAATAATGCCCGAAAATTTTTCCGTAAGGAATTGACAAAATGGGGAGCAAGGAATATCTCTCAATTTGTTGAGTTGTTGGACTTAATTTTTCATTGCAGCAAAGACCCTCAAATACAAGAGGACTTGATAACTATTGCAATGGGCATAGCAAGTCTTACTCAAAGTCCAGGTTTGGGATTGTTGAAACTTGCCAAATGGGTACTACAAAATATTTTCAAGGAAACAGAAAAAGACACAATCTTTAATGCGGTAATAAGATATGGTGGTAGAGCTGTAGTCGAAAGAGCTTTTCAACTTAAAGAAATTAAATTAAAAGACGCTGAAATAAGCAGGCCACCATATCGTACACCACATCTATTATTACCGTTAGATTTATCAATTTTTACCGAAGAAAATCCTTATCCTTTTGGAAATGACCTTGATTGGTATGTCATAGAAAAAAGCTATGAAGGATTTTTAGAACTCGCCTTTAATAACCAATACAATCCTAGTACAGCTAAACTATTAGAATTATACCAATGCCAATACAAAATTAATTTCGGCCCGAAGGAATGGGCAAAAGCGGTCGCAAAAGCATATATCCATAAATTAGGTTTTAGTAGAACAGATGGTAATACAATGACCCAAGAAACACACGGAATACTTAGCCCGATAATGACTTTTGAAGAAAAATACATTTGGCTATCTGTTCATGAAATCAAAGGGTATTTAGCAGATTTAGTTCCTTATCAAAACGGAGATAGTAAATCTCCAAAACTATTGAGTGATTATAGTGAAATAGTTCATGTATCAAATCCTGTCAATAAAAAAGAATTAATTTCAGTAACTGAGCTAAATGAATTTAAATTAACTAACCAAATAGGGGCTAATGGCACATGGTTTATTCCAGAAGAAATCGCCCCAAGGCTTGAAACAACTGAGAAAGAATTAAAAGAAGATTTGCTCGACTGGGTAAATAAACCTCAACAACCTGACTTTCAGAAATGGATTGAAACAGGCACATTTTTTAAAAATTTAAAAACTCAAAACCTACAAAAAGGAATTTCACTATACGGATATTTGAGTTTAGCAGAACCAAATGGATTGGGTAGAACCTCCATACATCAGGCTAGTTTCTTGGTAAATGCAGATTCACATCACAATTTTGTAAATAACTTTCAAAACCATTTAAAAAACATACCATTTTACTTTGAGAATTTAAGTTCATTTGAAGCCATTACAAAATCAATTTATAACTCCCCTGAAGATATAGTTTGGATGGATTGGATAAAAGAGGCAGAATCAAAACTAAAAATAATTGTATCGGATGCTAATGGCACTTTTATGGAGCTTATCAATACAATTGTACGAGTAGTTGACACAGATGTAATCGATGGTGAAAATTACCACAGACTTCCTTCTAAAATCTTGCGGCAAGAATTAGAAATTGTTAGTAAGGGGTATCACTCATATTTTAATGTACATGGTGACCAAGTTGCATGGTCTTTAAAATCAGGAAAACCTTATCATGATAGTCAAAATTTTGTTTTCCTAGATGCAGAAAGATTTGAAAAAATACTTACCAAAAATAATCTTAAACCAGTTTGGGTATTTTTTCAGTTTAAAGGCACTACCGCAGAATTAAAACAAGAAAATAAAGAAGCACATGCTCAGAATTGTAAATTATGGATTGTTTGGAAGGAAAATGGAATTTTTAAACACCAACTTTACTATGATGGCTGGTATAAAAAACAATATAATTAAAAATCTAAATAGGATAAATATCACCATATAAAAAGGCACAGTCAATTTCGTATTCTTTGAATGAGGAGATACATTTTCTTGTAAAAAATTCTTTACTTCCATTTCTATATTAAGAAGAATTTTTAAAGATTATATTATAGTTCTTTATTGACATTAATATTTAAACCTAATAAATTAGGTCCAATAGTCGATTAATTATTAAAATGACTTCTTTTTACGATAAAATCTACGTTAAACACTCTAATAATAGTTTTTATTTGTTTCCCTCCCTATACTCTTAATTATATAATTGTGAAATTCCATGAAAGATTTATACTTAGAATTTGATATGATTTTCAAAAAACACCCATCTGATATTTTTACTAAAGAATGTGAAGAACTAATGGAAGAAGAGATGGAATTGGTAATAGACTCTCTAATTCGAGATCTTGAAGGAGAACTAAAAGAATTAAGGAAAACTTATGATACCACCTCTCCTGAATATATAAGAAAGAAAAAACATTTAGATTCACTATCAAATCTTAATGAATATGTGCCTCCAAAAAACGGAGGCGAATTAGAAGACATGGAAGAGGATGAGGATATATATAGTGAATTTACATGTATTTCTGTAAGAGTTCCGTGGTCATTTATCGAAGAACACAAATCAGAAATTTACAAGCATTGCTTTGAAAAATACGACCAAGAACGGTTTCCTTATTGGTGCGTAAAGGCGTATTTAGAAAAGAAATTTAATTGCCCTGATTCTTTATTTATAGATGGCCACGCATTTATTCACCCTAGTTTTTGGTTAGAGACAAAAGAATTTTTCAATTCAGGAAATGATGATGAGATAAGGAAAATGGTTAAAAATAGCAGTTGGTCTCATGATGTTGAATATAATTATGCTAGAGAGACATATTCTAATGACCCAACATATAATGCGTTAAAGAATCTAGGTTTTTCAGATGGATGGATTCGGTCTGAATGGTAATAACATTACAATAAAAAAGAAATTACACTCATTATAAATTGACAAACAAAATATTTTCCTTAAAATTTATTTTTTGCTTCCTTCCCTTCAAACCCTTCACTAAAAAACTCCTCTGGAGTAACTCCCAATAATTTGATAATCCGCATCAAGGTTTTAAACCGCATATTAATCCCAACCTCATACTTTCCGTATTGAGAGCGATTAAAGTCATTCTCGTAAGCAAAAGTTTCTGAACTAGTATAGCCTTTCTTTTTCCGCAATTCCTTTATTCGTTTGCCTAGCATTTCGACCCATTCATCATTGTATTTCTCCTCTTTTTTCATTTCACAAAGAAAGTGAGGAGATTGATTTAATGTTACTCCTTATTAGAATCCTCCTTATAAGGAGATTATTGGCAATAAATTTGTTAATACTATAAAACTTCCCACAATCAAGCTCCCCACTTTCTTTATCTATAATAACCAATACACAAATGAAAAAGGTGTTCCTACTCCTTCTAACATTCTTAGTCTTTTACTCGAATTTGGTCGCTCAAAGAACCTATATTAATACAGAGTTTTCTTATTCTATTGATATACCCAAAGGATGGGAAAAGATTCCAGTTAGAGAGGTAAATCAATTGGCAAGTATGTCACCCAATGCCAAATATGATGCAGGATTTTATCCAGTAGCTCAGAATGAAGGGAATTGGGGGTATCCATATATTTTACTAAGTTTCTTCCCTGTTGATATATCTGGAATCTCTTTCGAAACAGCGGCTAAACAGCTTGCAGTTTCCTTGACTTCAAGTCCTATGCTTGAAAATATTCAAAATCCTGAAGTAGAAAAATTATTTCTTCATTCTAAATCAGGAGATACTTTTTACGATAGAATAGGACAAAAATTATACATCAATGTTAACAGCTACATTCATGGGCAAGGTCAAATCAAAGGAATATCAATTATGCATTTTTCCAGAAGAGGGATTCTAACGATTAATTGCTATGAAAAAGAAGGTCAAGGCTTTGCCTCTCTTTTTGATTTAATCATTAAAAGTTCATCAATCTTTTAAAATGTTAGATTTTTTATCTGAAAATTATTTGAAACGAAGTTTACTATTGGTCACCTTTAATTTTTGTGTTCTAATTTCTTTTGGGCATAGCGGCAATACAGACAGCCAAGGTGGGCATCATAACCGTAAAACAGGAAGTTATCACTATCATCATGGAAGTTCTGCCCATTCACATCCAAATGGCATCTGCTCTCACCTCATTTTCTATGGAGCATTCGGCATAAGCTTATCCTATTTTTTACTTAGACCTAAAAAAACAACTGACAGAAATAAAAAAGACAATGGAAAATAAATCTCATTTACCAGAAAATGACAACCTTTTAAAATGGCTTACTATTCTTGCAATTATAATTTACGCTATCTCTTTTATGCCAGCAGGAGCATCCTTTGAAAATGCTAAAACAAATTACAGAAGTTCGAGTGGACCACAACCAATGTCCTTAGACGGAGGAACTGAATTTTTTCAAGCCTTATCTAATTCCTTTACTACCATACAGGCAGGATATGGTGCATTTACTAGACTTTTCAATCAAGAAAGTGGAGAAAAAATGATACTAATGGCAGGCGTAAAATCCTATCCCGAACCTTACAATAGTACTTCAAGCTGGAGGTTGGGATTGACTATTGGGATGCTTCTAAGACTATCCATTTTAATCGGACTTATCTATTGGGTAAGGAAGTTATAAAGAAATTATTCAAATTTTCAATAAAAAAAGCTAAGAAACCTTTGCTTATTTTATTATAAGCAAAGGTTTCTTATTATCTATTCATAAGAAATAATGTATAAAACAACTCCATTCTGCTACACTAATGTAGAATTAAGCGTATATCCTTGTTCCCCTACTCTATTCCAAAAGTCATCTCTTTCTAAATAGTCATAAAGTTGCTGCAAATGATTGATTCCATTACCTTTTGTTGGGTAGGTTGCATGAAAATTAAACAGGAAGAAATTTTGTTTTAAAATACCATCAATTTTATCTCCATCTTCATCTAATGAGGTAGAGATAATCAATGGCAATATCTTTTTTACTTCTGCCATCTTAATATCTAAATTATCTTCTATCCAATTAGCATTTTCTTCATTTTCCAAGAACCCTATAACTTTATTAAGTTGATTTGCCCCTTTTTGGTGAATGACGGTTGACTGATAATAAGCCTCTGACATAGCTAGTCGTAAATGGGTTCTTTTCAACTCTACTAACATCAGTACACCTTCATGAAAAATTAATACATCAACCTCTCCAATAGGTTTGCCTCCCTCTCCAATTTTTACTGTGGTCTTTAGATTTTTAAATCCATAATTTTTAAAGAGGAAATTTTCAAAATAGGTCTCAAATTGTTTATCCTCTTTTTGGACTAGCTTTCTAGGACGCAAAGGTTGCAATCCTTTGATTCTCTTTTTTGTGTGATAATTAAGGTTTAAATCCATCAGCTTAAAAGAGTTATAAAGATTGCATAAGAAGTTTTGGAAATAAATAACATGCTTCCCAATCATAAAAAAGGGTTGTGCCTCCATTTTAATAAAAGGATAAAAACGGTCAAAATAATGAGGACAATCAAATGTTTCGGGTTGAAATCCTAGTATCTTTCCTACAAATTCTTCAGGCACTCCTTTAATTCTAGTTATTCTATTAAAATCCTCAATTGTTAAAATTCTTATAGGGAGAATCACTTCTTCTTTTTTCTCTAATTTTAAATCCGTATGATTTCTAGAGACTTTATTAAACTTTGGCTCAACGTATCGCTTTTTAGCATCTTCTATCAAAAGGTTAACTAATAAGGAGATAGATTTAATTGGAACATTAACTCCATCTATCTTATAATTGGAATATTGCAGAGCGTCAAAAAGAGCATCTAGGGCAGACTGCCTCTTTCCTAATGTTTGCATCCTTTTCTTCTCCGAAAATTCAGGACTAGTACTGGAAGTAGTTGTATAGTTAACAGATACACCGTTCAACTCTTCAACCAAAATAGGCAAAAGGTTTATTTTTATCTGATTTTTTTTGAAAGCTTCTCGTTTACTTAAGCTTTTACAGGTAATGTCAATATCGCCTGCATTCTCTGTTAAATAATAGTTTTCCGAAAAACAATAAGTGTTTAGGTCATATGCATTTGTATACAAAAACCAATTTGCTAACTTATCTAGGCTTGTGAAATAAATGTTATTAGGTTTCGACTGATAGGTTAAATAAGCATTCTTTATTTCATCCAAGGGACTTGATAATTCAAGCTTGTCTAACTCATTTCGTTTTTCAAAAAAATAATAAGAAAAAAGTACGTTTATAAAAGCCGATGCATATAAATGAGAGGAATCCTGACTCTTTGCTTTATTTTCAATGTAAAAACATGCATAAGCTAATACTTCTATGGGTGATAATTCTAACCAAATAGATTGATTCTCTGTAAAAGTATTCCAAATGACTTTTTCTTCTTCATGGAGGGTTATCCAATGCTTAGTGTGCAGTTTTAATAAAGAATTATCTGAAAACTCTGCGAATTGAAACGTTCGGACATTATCAATAAATTCCTTTCTAAAGATAGCATAGGTTGATTTAAATTTTTTGATAAATAAATCAGGATAGATTTGTGCAATTCGAACATTAAAAAGTTGATTTGCATTCCGAGGATTCTTAAAATAAGCATCTAGGAGGGTTTCTGCGTTTTGAAGTGGTATTGCAGAAAAGTGAGATGATTGAACGATATATTTCCAAAATTTCTTTTTGAAATGCTTTTCAAGTTTAATATCGTCCTCCACATTTTTATCGGGAAATAAAATTATTAACCAATCTTCCGTACTAACATGTTCTATAGTACTAAAGAATTTTTTAAATTTCCCATTTTTAGCCAACAAAATGGCTTTTTCACTAATAGTTTCTAAATTTTCCATAATTAATTTTTAAGTATTTTAGATAACTCCTAGAGTTTATACCTTAATTATGGAGTGGCAAAAATAAGAGACTAATAGATAGAAAGCAATTTTAGAGGGCAAATTCTACCAATTTATCAGTAAAAAGAACAGGAAATTACCTCATCAATAAAGCCATAAATCTAACAAGGCTATTAATAAATAATTTTCAGTCAAAAAAAAATTTAAAAAAACCGAATTTAATTTATTTAAATATTTAATATTATTATATATTTGCCTCACAAACAGAAATAAGACCTTTATACTTACTAGCTATTTAATCGTAGCAAAAGCTATTCAAGGAAATTTTGATAGTTGTAAAATAAAGGCAACCTAGATACATACAATAGCCTTTAGTGGCCAATGCAAAAAGTAAGCCTTGTACCTGTTAATCAATTAACGGTATAAAGGATTTTATTAATCTAAAACTTTTTGACATGGTTAAATCAATTCAGAATCCATTTGAGGTTCTAGAAAAAAGGTTATCGTTTATCGAAAATCTATTATTAGAGTTAAAGCAAAATTCATCTTCGAATTTTTCTAAGGAACTAGATGTTCCCATTCAAAACGAGTTTCTCAACAAAAAAGAAGCCGCTAAACTTGCTAGTCTTTCTGTATCAACTATTGATAACCTTAGACGAGCAGGGGAATTAAAACCCTATGATTTTGGTAGTTCAGTTAGGTTCAAACGTTCTGAATTATTAGAATATTTAGAGAGTCGGCGGCGTAAAATTTGAGGAATAACGTCTTTCCAAATTATTAGGATTAATTCAATCCTACATCCTATTTATTTTAATTTATGCTTCGCTAATTAGCAAGCATTTTATTAATGGTTTAACTGTATTCTATTTGCTATTAAGTTCTCTTCAATGCATTAGGATATAGTTAAACAATAGGTATTTCATCCCTTTTATAGCTTTTCTAGCCTAACATTTCTCTTCGACATAACAAGAGAATGAAGTGGACACTATTGTCCAGTTTAGAAAATTTTAACAATCAAAAAAATTATCATGATAGATACTATCTCTTTTCATATTGGCATTGAGCCACCAGAGGACTACTACAAACAAGTTACTAAAGAAATTTTTTTTAATGGGTTAAGACTATTCCCTGAATACAGGAACAATTTGGTTAAAGGGTATTCCTGTTATCATAGAAATCTCAAAATAAGTCTTACCTCCAATAGAGGAATTCCATGCTTAAAAATAACAAATAGCCTTCATAAGTATTACAAAGGTAATAATTATACCGATTTTTCTTTCTCAGACGTATTAGATGCCATGTTTCAGCTAGAAAATGAATTAAACATTCCTTTTTTCAATAGCAAAATAACTAGGCTAGATTACGGTGTTAATATAGAGTTGGATGCAGAAAAACTCTATCCGAACTTCTTGAGTTATAAAAATAAATCCTTCCATAAAATGATGGACCGTGGTTTAGTTTATGGAGCAAAAGCTATGATGTCAGAAGTGGCCATTAAGGGTTATAATAAAACAATTGAAACTAAAAGACGAACTAGAGAAAAAATAAGTTCAGACATTTTTAGATTTGAAATTGAAGTCAAAAAAATGAGTCATTTATTCAAAAGAAGTAATCCTATTCAGATTTATACCCTCAGAGATTTAGTAGACCATCAGAATTTTAGATTACTTGGAGCCGATATTCTAAATAAATATGACCAAATCAGAAAAAAGGTTTTTATAGAATTACGAGAATTAACGCTCTGTGAAAAAAACGTTTATGCCTCCATGCAAATTAAAGAAGTTAAGGATGCAATCAAAAGAGACCATCCTGATAGTTATAAAAAATATAAAAGCAAGGAAAAGCACATTTATAAAAATGCCAGAGACTCTTTTTATGATGTAGAAGTTAGGGATAAATTAGAACAAAAAATCAACTACTTGGTAAATCACTAATTCCCAACTTGTAGTATATCAGAAAAAAGGGTAATATATTATCCTACCTACTTAATTGGAAGTAGGTAGGATATATATTTAAATCTAGGTCTTTAGTCCTATTCAAATAAGTATAGAAAAATCGGGTGGCGGCATAGTAGAATAATCATTTGAGAAGGGTGATTAAACTCTAGTTAAAATATTCTGCTGGTTACAAAATCCAATAAAAAACAAGATAAAAGATAGTGTCTAATATTTTACAAATAGGCATCCATTAGTTAATCAACTTTGGGGCTATTTCCCCAAAAGATAATGCTTAATCTGAAATAGTCGGAACATAATCAGTCATCCGTCATTTACCAGTATTTAGCGAGGACTACCCATAACGGAAAGTAATAATTATGTTGTTTTTCAAAAGCCCTCAAAATTAGGCGAGTAACGCTATTAGAAGAGAAAAGAATATGAGAGATAATTATTTAGTAAATTATAATTTGTCTAATCACGTTTCGGTTATTTCTGTTTAACATCTAATAAAAGATACATTGTCTGTTCTATAAATGGCAAACTAAACAGCCAAGTAAAGTAGCTATTCAAAAAGAGCGAAAATTGATTTGCTTACATATCCTATTGCCTGTCTATGGCGAGTCACGGGTAATTTGGGCAAAAAGCATAAAATATATACCGCATAAGCCTATGTCACCCATGGGCGTGTTCCCTGATTAATAAATTTTATTGCAAAAACTAACATGCTTTGAAGGAATTAATTACAGTATCTGGTGAATCATGCTATTCAAAGTTTAAGTACCGCTCCTGAAATTTATTCATTAGTTTTGCTATTTGCTCGTTTTCGCAATTGATACCTCTATTAGTAAAATCTTCGAGAGAAATCTTAAAGATGCTATTCTTATTTTTATTCAGATGCTCCCTTATTTCAATTATCTCTTGTGTTGATTGGGTATCTTGTTTTGGAGAAATTATTACATTAACAAAGTTTTTTATACCAGACTTCTTTGCATAAATGTAGGTTAACAAGTAATTTCTATGAATCTGTTGGTAACCATTTTGTTTTAACTGCAAACTATATTCTTCAGAAAACACCTTATTATCCCTCACTATTTCATTTTTCAAATCAATGTTAGAAGAGGAATTACTTCCCAATAAATCGGTATATTTAGTTTCAATTGAAATCAATCCTTTTTTACCCTCTTTATCCGTTACAATAAGCATCGCATCGAATGCAGTCTTGTCATTTGTATATTGTCCAATTGGTATTGGAATAAATTCAACATCAATGTAGTTGACTGTCTCAATCCAATCAATTTCTTGAAAAAGCAATTTTATAACACTAGATGCAGCTTGCTTATCGGCTATAAGTAATTGTCTTAAATCAGCAAATAGATTAAAGCACATCGGCATACTACTGAGCATATTATTGAATAATCTAAATTCATCAATGGTCAGGTAGCGGTTTATCTGTTTTTCTAATACCTTTTGTTTAGCAAATTGAAAGGCTACTTCTGAGATAAAATTAAGTCCAGTTTCTTCGCCCTTTATCAGCATATTACCATAGGAAGTTTGACTATTATAATAAGGGCCAACCCCGTAATCCTGTTTTAGGATATTCTCTCTATATTTTGATTGTAGCAATCTACACTTACTCGTAAATTTATTATCTGATTTAGCTTGCGGTCCAATATTCATTTGTATTTTTTAGATTGATTTAAGATGTCTATTTAAAATGTCTCTATTAATTTGATATTCGCTAAAGATAGCCGACCATTTTTGACTAACTTTTTTCCGAATTAAGATGCTTTCTTCGTTGGCTATTTTTTGCCCTACCTCTTTATTAAAGGATAAAAAATTAAAACTACCTTGAATATAATAATCGTTATCCTTAATGACCAACTTCCTATGTGTCCCCGTCATCTGACGATTACCCTGTTCTTCAAAATGAGAGGGTAAATGTATCAAATGAAACAGTTCGGCATATTTACGCTTTAAACTCCTCAACTTTTCAATGGTCTTATAATGATGTTCATCATCACTTTCTATGCCATAAAAAATGACAATAAGTACACCTCTTTTTAAAGCTTTTTCAATACCACTAATATATTTTAAAGTAGCTCGTTTTATCCAAGGGCTCTCAATTAAAAGTTTGGATTTCACCGCTTTTAATGCCTCTGCAAATTTTGCTTGTGTCTCCCAAACAGATAAAGTAACTGGTTCTTGCAAGCGTTTTTCTACTTCAAACTGTTCCGAATATTCTGTCTTAAATTCTTCTACGCTCTCTGTATCGAGTTCTTCTATTCGAGCGAAATGAGGTCTGTCTGAATTCGTTAACTGATATAAGACATTGGGGTAATTTTTGGACAAAATTTTACTCAAGCGTTTTTCTAAAGAGCCCTCTTTATTTATATTTCTTACTTCAATGTATGGTTCCGATTCTTCCTTTTTTTCTTCGCATGGCAAATATTCAACTAAATAATAGTCATCATGCTCTACTTTATCAAACTTGATATCGGATGGGTCGTAATCCACTAAATAGGCTTGCCCATTATGTTGTCGTTTATAAATATCTCCAAGTTCCTCGTTTTTTCCATCAAGCAATGAAGGGTCTTTATGAGAAAAGTCAATCATTGTTTCTAGGATATTATCTGTATCTCGATGATGAAATAATTGACGTTTTTTCGGAACAACTTCATTAGTCCTAACATCCACTAAGAATTCAAATTCTTCCTCTTCTAAAATTTTTAAGATGCCATTATCTTCAATAAATGCAGCTCCTTGTTCGGTAAGCAGCCAAGAACCAGCAGCATAATCAAGAAAGCCTCTTTCCTTTAAAAAATAGAGCTCTCTTAAAATAAAATCTTCCTGATGCAGTCCTAAAAACCGAATGAGTTGTTCCTCCTTACAATAACCTGCTTTTATGGTGCGCAAAAAGGTAGCATATACTTGTTGAATAGATTTCTCAGGTGATTTATTTACCGTAGCATTAATACGGATTCGCCTGTACGGGTAGGCGAATGTAATAATCTCGTTTATCCGATAATCAGGTGGACAATGCTGCTCCAATTTTTTATGTATAGCTCGTAATTCCATTAAAATATTTGTTTTACATCTTCGACAATCCAATCTTCTTTTAATGCTAATAGATACTTTTGCAAGGCTGGTTTTGCTCCATTACCCTCCAAAGCTTTAGGTGGTCTAGCATTTAAAATACTAGTTAGATTTCCAACAATTATTAGCAACTTCTTTTGCCGAGATAATGCCACGTTTATTCGATTCGCATTGGCTAAAAATCCTAATGTCGATTGACAACTCCTTACTAAATCAAAGATGATTATATCTTTTTCTAAACCTTGAAATTTATCCACTACTGAAATAGTAACATTCTGCTTATGAATGTGCCGAAGTTGGGTATAATTAAGCCTTTTTTGGATTGCTCCTTTGATGGTGTTTACTTGTGCGGAATATCCAGTAATAACACCAATACTATAGTTTTTTAACTTTTCAAATCTATCTAAACCTTTTAGTAACTCAGGTATTAAGTTAGCGCTTTCCTTATTTTTTGAAGAGCCTCTAGCATCTATCCCACTTTTGTAGGTATTACCAATATCCAAGAATATAATGGAACTATCCACCTTCAAATCAAGATTGTGCTCTTGGGCTTTCGGTCGCTCAATCGGTACTATTGGTTCGTCTCCATAAGGCTCATAAAAGCATTTGGAAGTCAATAACACTTGGTCTCTCGAACTTCTTCTACATTCTTCTAATTGGCTCTTAAAGTCCTCATTGATGCTCCCAATGACTTGTTCAAACAAGCTCGGACGGTTAAAATAATCATCCCAACTATCAAATTCTTCGCCATCTTTCTTATACTTCGCCCTTAACCAACGCTCCACTTCTTGATTGGAAGTAAGCATAGGTCTTAATTGCCGATGGTCTCCTACTAGAATCAATTTTTCTGCTAATACAATTGGAATCAATGACTCAGCCGTAGTTGCTTTTCCACTTTCGTCCATTATTACATAGTCAAACTCAAAATTGTATTTTTTGTATTTCCCCGATGCAATATGATTCGTCGTCGCACCAATTACTCTGATACTGTCGATAAGTTTTTGATTAAGATTACTTTTTTCGTCCAAAGAACTAATGGTCGCCAACCAATCTTTATGAATTCTTTGTTTAGTAAAATAGGCTACAAAATCAAGTTTCGTCAATCCATTAAGCGCAACAATTAGTTCCTCCTCAGCAGTCAGGAATGTTTGTAATTTAAGCGGGTCATTAAATCGAATAAACATCTTTTCAATCTGCACTCTTTTTACCTTCCATTTTTTATTGGAATCAAGGATATTAAAAATGGAGTTTATTATTAGATGCTCCTTCTTCAACGCTGTTTTAAATTGTTTTTCCTCAATTGTCCAGTTAGCTTTAGCCCTTTTGGTCACTTCGACTTTCCAACCTTCAATTTTTCTTTCAAGTGTATGCTTTCGCAAACTACCTTTTGGTTTTCTAATACCACTCAAGCGAACAATAGGAATTTCTTTTTTTAGAAGATTGTCTAGGACATTATCTACCGCATCATTTGTTTGAGAAGTAATCAAGATTTTGGCATCAGGCTTTAGGTGCAAAATCTGAAATACTATCTCTGTAATTACGGTTGTTTTTCCCGTTCCAGGTGGGCCTTGTATTACGGTCAGCGGTTCTCGATGAATCGCATTTAAAATGGCTCTCTTTTGGTTATAGCTATAACCAAAAGAATTACCTTTTTCATCCGTTTGATAAACTTTTTCTAAGTCGTAAATATCAAGATACCGACCTTCTAATGCTTGTGGATTGAATAAATAGTGGATTAAATCTCTGTTTTGGACTTCATTATATTCGACTTTTCTGATGGCATCTAGTTGGCGTTTTTTCTCTTCTTCTTGCTTACTAATATTTTCAAAAAGATAGCCATTAGCAGGTATTTTTTCAAACGCCAATCCCTCACAATCTCGAAATTTCAACATCCTATTTTGAACATTAAAATCATAGGTAACACCTGTAATCTTCAACGGTTTCTTTCGCTGTTTTTTATCAGCCGTAATACTCAGTATATACTCAAATTCTTCGGGTCTTGGAGGTGTTGCCTTATCAATGTGATGATGGATGAAAGCAATAGAACTATATTTTTCGTTTTTTTGAATTTTAAACCAAATCTCATAATCGCTCTTTTTCTCAAAACTACTATAGCGCAAGCGCAAAGCATTCTTTTCGAGCACTTCCAGTTCTTTTTTAAGTAAGTCTTTGTAAAATTTCAGTTCTTTAGTGACGGCTTTTTTCCCATCTCGATAGTTATTTTCTTGTTGTTTTTCTTTTTGAATTTTTTTAAAAAAAGAAGTTAGATTATAATGACCGTTAATCGTTGATTGTGTAGAAAAAACGAGAGGTACTGCTAGTTTTTTTCCGTATTTATAAATGCCATCATATTTCTTTTCATTTTCTGTTTTATGCACACAAGTCTTTATCCATAATTTATTGTCAGCAATTATCCACAAGCCATGAGCAATAAAATGTTTGGTGATTATATCTATTAAAATATTATTTCCATTCTTTGGACTTATATCAAGCTTGGGAATAAATTTGCTTTGCCCTTCTGAATATTCATTGTTGAGTTCAGCTATCAATTCCGAGTTAAATTTCCCTTCAATCAAAACTAAATTTTCATCAAAAGAGATTTCACTCGTTATCTTTTTAAGGTTTTCCGAGAGCGCAATATAGTTTCCTCGATGAGCAGGCAATTTTTCACATACCTTATCTATCAATTTTTGTATAGTTTCAAATTCATAAATCGCTCTTTCTTTAAAATACCATTCCATCACCTTACCAATGGAGAAGATATCCGATTGGTGTGGAAACCCCTTAGCTATTTTTCTATTCCATTTTTCTGGTGCAGCAAATGCTTTGGCAAAAATTTCTAAAGATTGTTCTTGACTTAAAGTGGCAGTAATATCGGATAGTCCAAAGTCAATTAAATAGAATTCAAAATTTTTATCAACTAAAATATTATCAGGATTGATGTCTCCGTGGGTAAGTCTATGTTTTTGTTGGAGGTGTAATAAACAACTTACTATTTGAGTCATTCCGCTCAAAAAATGGATAGGCGGTAGCTCTTGCAGTTTTTCTTTCAAGGTGCAAGCCTTTATATTTTCGAAAACGATGCAATAAGCCCCCTTCTCTTTATCCCAGTTATATTCAATAATTTTTGGAAGACAAGCATGAACTCCTTTCTTTAGGTGGCGTAATTTATCGTTTAATATTTTACTCTGCCGAGAATCCTTTTTAATGCCCTTTATCCACTTTGAGAAGAAAGTAGTCCCAAATTCGTTAATAATTTCCGCAGTTTGCGAATACCCTCTTTCTTGAATTTCATCTACTAATTGGTAATTTTCTAAAATCATTTTGGCTTTTTGTTTTACGTTGCGCATTTACACTAGGCATAGTTGGAATATTGACTGAGGTAATACGCTAAAATTCCAGAAATAACACCCATAAAAATTAAGGAAATATTCCCCGAAATAACTCCTGCTATAGTCGTAAAAAAAGAAGAAAATCCGAATATTCCACCAAAAGCATAGGCAAAAGCCTTTGAACCGACAACGGCTACATCAACAGAAATATTCTTGACCATTTCAGCAAATTTTAAAAATGGTATTTTAGCGTATTCCTCTCCTTGACCTCGGGCAGAATTAGCCCATCTTCGTAAATCTTCATCTTCGAATCTTACAAATTCTTTATCCTGTTTCGAGACATCAAACCTATACTGATAACTGTAGAAATTCTCATATTCTAAGTCATATTTTCTTCTTGCCTCCTCATCAGATAATATAAGATTTGCCTCAATTATTTCAACAAAGATGTCATGAGCACCAACTTGTTTATTTTTATCAGGATGAAATTTTAAGGCTAATTTTCTAAAGGCTCTTTTAACTTCCTTTTTGGTTGAATTAGGGCTTACTCCTAAGATTTTATAATAATCTTTTATCATTTTTTGAGAATAATATCCTTTTGTTCATTATCATCACCTTTTTCATCTTTCTTAAAAAGGTTTGAAAACAAATATAATATACCCAATCCTGCGACCATTCCTCCTAAGCCTTGACTGGCCTCATTCAAAATAACTCCTACAAATAAAAAAACTATTAGTAGGATGATAAATACCACAACCTTATTTCCTTTTCCCATAATTTAAAATATTTTTTATTAATGATTGACCTTACGCAGTAAAATTGACAAAAAAGATAGTTTGGGCAGTAAAAATCTGTTAGTGCCATAACACTATTAAAATAAAAGCTGCCATCAGTAAAAATGCTTTGATTTGAACAACGGATTGGAAGTCTCAGCAAAGCAATCAAATAAAGAAAATTATAAAATGTTATCTAAGACAGCAGGCAATTTACTAAGATGCAAACTCTTGGTTTTGAGAGTGTTAAGCAAAATCTTAATTTTATACCTGCCAAGTTTTTCAAACTAAAATATAATTTTGTTAAGGTTTGACAGTATATGTAGTGTTTAGAAATCAGCTTTAGGTTAAGCATGTATTTCATAATGGCACTAATTTAAGCAATTTTTTCTTTTGTGACATCCTTAAATCGGTGCGTAACATCAGTTAATGAAATTTGTGATTTCGAGTTTATCTATTGATGTGTTACAAAAAGCAACTATTCAGTTCTAAAAAACTAATATGGGGAGTATTAAAGCTATATTGGAGGAGGAGCTTTCACTTGAAGATTCTTGTGATTTATTGATGCTATTATTAACAATATAAACTCAATAAGGAGGGTAATTTTCAAGTCTAATTAATTAACAAGAATAAGTGATTCTAAAATCGTGAATCAATTCAAATTTAGAAAAACAATAAATATGCCAATCAATAACAGTTAAAACACATATAATAGTTACTAAAATTCTTCAACCTCCCCCCTTTCTTCTAGTTATATGATTTTTATCAAATCTGGGCATAAATCAAATCAAATCCAAAAAAACAGCTAAAATTTCTTCCTGCCAACGCTTAATTGTATCACCAACTGATACTAAAATCAAACTGCATTCTTTCGTTCCAATTTCACCAGAATCTTCTTTGTAATACTTTCCTGAATTAAAAGTAGTCCTATCACTAGGATATACTAAAGCTACCTTCGCTGCATCAAAGTATTTTAGATACACATATAGTTGCCGTAAATCATCAGGAGAAGGCTTATTGCGATAAAGTTGTTTCCATTTAGTATCCAATACATAAACGTTGTTTTTCCCATCACAGATAACCATATCTGGTCGCATAGAAGAACGATTACCTTGCACGGGTTTCCAAAAATATTTAGCCGTTTTATTCGTAATGGTATACGGCAAGTTTTGTTTTCTAAACTGTTGCCGAAGACTCGAATAGACAAATTGCTCCCAGAGCAAATTCATGTCAAAGAGTAAGGCTAAGACATTATTATTCCCTTTGCTAACATCTGGATGGTAATTCAACAGGAGCAATCGAGCGATTTCTATGGCATTTCGGTAACCTTCAGTTTTTCGATTATAGGAGATTCGATTAAAAGTTGCCTCATTTATAGATATGGAAGGCAGTTTCGGAAAGCTTAATAACAAATTAGCCAACTGGCTATGTAGGTGATTATTTGTATTGACTCGACTGATTAATTGCAATGATTGATAAAGAATACTATGCAGAAGATGCTGCGTATCATAAGTACTGTATTTGACATAAAATCGCTCTTGGTGGATTAAATTCTGCTGAATATGCTTGGCAAAATTTAGACTTCCTGTTAATGCTTTGGTATTGCCTTGTTTTTTGCGGTACTTTTTTACTAACCCCTGCTTTACTAAGTAATTGACTTCCTTCACGAATAATTCAAAATATAAATCTAAGATAGAATTATACCGCAATGACAATTGACTAAAGCTAGGCGCATGAATATTAAAAATCCCTACCGAACGAAGTATATCAATCAGTCGGCTACGCCATAGTAATTTATCCCCTGTCTCATTTCTATCTGCTTTGGGCAAGATTTCAATGGTCAGATTTCCGACTTGAAGGACACCAACATATTCACAAAATTTTACCCCATTGTGAATCAAGGAATAATAAGAAACACCAGTCTCTCCATAGAACACCTGCAAAGCGTTCAATTGGTCATCTGTCAACTTATCTGCTCCTTTATGCGTCCAAAGTGATTGATGTTCAAAAACAGTCATATGTTGATTTCCGCTACTCATACCGTTTGTAAAAGAAGGGTAATAGCTTGCTTAAACTTCATAGGTTCTTCTCCTTTTATCAGGTCCCCTTTTCTATAATCATGAATTTGATAGATTTGACGTTCTTCTAAGCCTTGGCTTTCATAACTACTGAATTTAGCAAAAATGCTTTTACTTATTTTCTCTTGGACAAACCCTTCTCCCAAGATAAGTCCTATCTTACCATAATCACCAAAGAAATGTTCTTGCAGCAATGGAATGATATTTTTATAAAAGACCCTTTTCAACTCATCTACTGTCTTAACCTGTAAAAAATAACTATGCCCAATCAAATGGTCTCTATCTAGTAATTTTTCTATTCTATCATTTAAAGTGGTTAATAACTTCGCTAAGTCAATCCCGTCTACTATTAATCCCTTTTTTTTAATTAAGTCGGGATTGGGCGCTATTTCTTCAAAGCTAAACCTTCTACGAAGTGCGGTATCTAAAGCCTCTACACTCCTATCAGCAGTATTCATTGTACCGATAATGTATAAGTTCATAGGTACACCGAATTTGACTTTGCTATAAGGCAATACAACTTCTAATGATTCTGCATTACCTAATCGTTTATCTGGCTCTAATAGGGTGATTAGTTCTCCGAATATTTCGGCTATATTTCCTCTGTTTATTTCGTCTATAATTAGGACATAGGGTTTTGTAGTAGTATCATCTGAAGATAAATAAACATTTTCCCCTTTTAGTATTTCATCAATTACCGCTTGGGTATATGGTTTATAAGTTGGTCTTTTATTATCAAAAAATACTTTTTCAAGTTCGCTCAATGCTAAACTCATTGGTGCTTTCTTAGTACCCGCTTTCACGCAAATTGACTTGGCAGAATTTCGATATAACCAAAAACTATATCCCGTAGGCGTTTCTAACATAAAATTGGATTCTTCTTCCTCTTTTGGTGGCAATTGTTTTGCATACGCCTCGTATTTACTCGCAAACAACTCTTTGCTGATGGTTGGTGATTTTCTACTTGCTCTCTCACATATTCTTTTGAAAATTCCATCTTCTACGGTATAGCTTATTGGGTCACCTTCTTGTTTCGGTTCTTGTGGTTTGATACCTTCCACAAAATCTTCGTAACTCATGCTTTGGTGAAAAGTGGTAAAAACAATTTGTCCTGCTGCTACTTTTTCGTCAAATAGCTGCTTAACTTCTTTTCTGTCATTAAGAATAGATACACCACATATTTCTAAAGCCTTATTTATGGTAGTGTAAGTTTTCCCTGTGCCTGGAGGACCGAATAAGATTGTATTAAGTGGATAATCATTTACTAAATTCATCTCATTTTTATTAGTCAATTCTATATATGAATAATTAGTATCGTTCATAAAAAAAGGAGATAAATTATCTTGTCTTGGGTAATCACAATCGAATAATTGAAACAAATTTTTGGTATGTCCCTCTGCTAATCTTACGAAGGATTTACATAAAAATACTATCCTTGCAGATTTTTTCTCATCCTTATAGTCATTTATCAAATTCTTATAACCAAATATCTTATTACTTTGTACTTTCCATTTATTTAAATCTTTATCACTTATGGCAAAATCAATAATCTCAGCTTTAAAGTAGGATATGCCATGCTCAAAGTAAAATAGGTCAAAATAACCATTGCGTTTTATAGTTTCTCTTAACTCTTTGAGTGTCCCCTTGCTTGTGTTTGTTGGCTTTTTACTATTCCAAAGAGTGGCATAGCTATAATTTTGTATCTGTTCAATGTAGTCATCTTGCCAATTTGTTCCATCTGATGCAAGTAGTCCGATTTTAATTTGACCTATTTTTAAAATTTTTTTCTCTAATGGCAGGATACTATTTTTATAAAAATTAATAATTTTAGCTTGGAGTGAATCAAAATCTTCAAATCCCAATAATTCTTCTATTTCAATTCGCCTTTCGCACTTTTCTTTTTCTCTAAATTCAATAATTTGCTTACGCTTATACAAATCATTGTGCCAATTATCAGAATCAATTCTAATATAAAAAGCATCTTCTAAAGAAAAAGTTAACGCTAACTCCAAATCAACCCATGAATCTTTAGGATAAATTCTGTACCACAAATATTTTTTGACCAGAGTCGTTCCTGCAGGGTTGTAAATATGATTAGCTTTTGAAATTTTTACAGCTTTAAGCCCTTTTTTAACCATTTTAGCTAAAAAGGCAAACTTCTGATGTAAGCTCATAACTATATCTGCATCTTCAGATGAAATAGTAGTTTTAGGCTTTCCTTTAATATTAGAAAAAGTGTCAACTTCCAGTTTTGTGATATAGTCCATTTTGGTTTTTTATATTTTATAACTCCATTAATTTCTCATTAAAAAACTACTTGACGTATGTCATCCGAACAATTATCCACACCTCTCCCCTTTTAGCTAAATGAAAGTCATACTTCAAAAATAAATTCCTCTGTTTCACCATATCAAAAGCGTAAAAACTTACCTCCAATATTTCATCACCACCATACTTTGAGGTATAATCCTTAACAAGTATAGCGGGCTGACTGAGGTTTTCAAAACCGCCCCAAACGTCCGACTTAATAAATTTGGCATAAGGGTTCCATAGCTCATTATCAGTTAAAGCAAAGGCTTGTTTATAATCCTTTTGATTTATAAGGTCGAAGAAATCCTCCATCGTATTTTCGGCAGTCTTATTTTCAACCATATAGCTTGGAATAGTATTTTCAGTTCTTGAATTAGACGCTGAAAACTCATTATAGACAAAGCCAATAATAAAGGTTATGGCTATTAAGGATACTAATAAGAGTCCTTTTTTTTGAGTGGCTGTTGGACCTTCATTTACTGCTTTTATTTCTACAAGTTCAGGCTTGTCTAGTTGGGATAAATCCTGTTTTGTTCCCTTTACTTTGATAGGTAATTCTACCCGTGAAAAAATAGGTTTTTTCACTATTATCTGTGGTTGGCCTTCCAATTCTGTCTCTACCTGAATTGGTGGAGGAACAGATGAGGTTTCTGGCATTTTTATTTCTGATTCAACAGATGCTCCTATCTCCGAAGTATGCTCCTCGGCGTCTTCCTTTTTCAAAAAATGCTCGTCTTCTAATTCAGGAACAAAGGTTGGTTCAGGAGAAGAAAGCTGTTCTTCATTACTTTTTTCTCCCATCACTAAATCCGACAATTTAAGTATATCACTGTCCTTATCTTCCTCTACAGATTGGGGTAAATCCACCATCAATTCAACTGGTGATGACTGTATATCGTCCTTCGGTGGTAGATTGTGTACCTCTTTTTTTTCTTTTAATGCTGAGTCTTTCTCAATCATTCTTTCCATCTTGTCTATTATTGACTCATGCTTTTTTACTTTTTCTTTCTTAGTCCTTTTATGTTTTTTTAGTTCATTAAATAATTCCTTTTTGACAACTTGTTTTTCACTATAGTTTTTTAGAGCAATGTAAATATTTGTTCGGATGGTTACGGTTGAATCAATCGCATTAAATACTTTTAGCTTGTTTCTTAAATATTTATCCGTAATAAAACCACTAGTGTTAGGGTTTGCTTTATTTATCTCATATGCTAAACGATTGAGGTTTCTGCTAGATGCTAATAGATTTGTATCTATATAAAATTGTGCTTTTACTCCTTCCCATAATTCAAAAAATTCTCGCTTTGTTATTTTCACAGTTATTTCATTTTTCGTTGTTAAGCAAAAATAGATTTGTTCACATTTAATTAAAACAATATCATCGCCAATAGCAATAAATTACCAGAATAAAAATGTATAAGTATAA
>CAZXYA010000020.1:0-29444 GCA_964644655.1 uncultured Saprospiraceae bacterium
TATTTATTTTTTCTCTTAATCAAATCGGAAAGTGGTTGGTTCTCGTTTAAAATATCAATTACTCCTTTAGGTGGAGTAGTATAAGCTAAAATATCATTTTGATAATCAGTTTTCAATTTAGGTAAGATGGCAAAATCTGGTACGACAAACCAATCATCAGGAGGCAATTTTAAATCCAATTCCATAAAGATGGAATATTGTTTTCGATATTGATATAATGGCATTACAAGGTTAGACTGCACTATACTGTGTAAAAATGATGGGGCAGGTTTTCCACGTTCATTTTCGTATTTTGAAAAAGCATTTGTTTCCATAAAAATAATTTTTCACTAAAATTATAAAAAACTTTTACAACATTAAAATTAATACAGATTAAGATTAGAGAAGGTTATTTGACCAATCACTAATCACTAATCACTAATCACCACAAATAAATGATTCAACTAAAAAACATCGAGAAATACTATAGGTCAGGTTTAAGCAAAACCTACATTCTCAAAAATGTCGATTTAAAAATAGCAGAAGGCGAATTTGTCACCATTATGGGACCAAGTGGCGCAGGTAAATCGACTTTATTAAATATCCTAGGGATGTTGGAAGACCCAACAGATGGCGAATATTATTTCTTCGATGAACCCGTCCATAAACTAAGAGAAAGAAAGCGAAATGATATTCACAAACATTACATGGGGTTCGTTTTTCAAGCTTATCATTTAATTGACGAATTGACGGTTTATGAAAACATCGAAACGCCCCTTTTATACCGAAAAGTAAAATCCAAAGACCGCCAAAGTATGGTCGCAGAAGTCTTAGACCGTTTTAATATGGTGGCTAAAAAAGACTTATTCCCCAATCAATTATCTGGTGGACAGCAACAATTAGTCGGGATTGCGAGAGCCATTATCAGCAAACCTAAATTAATTTTAGCAGATGAACCAACAGGTAATTTGCACACCAAACAAGGCGAAGAGATTATGGACTTATTCAAGAAATTGAATGAGGAAGATGGCGTTACAATTGTGCAAGTAACGCATTCGGAAAAGAATGCGCAGTATGGTCATCGAATTATTAATTTATTGGATGGATGGGTGGCACAGGATGACAAGATTAATAAAGATTAACAAGATTGTATAAAATGGAGACATGATTGTACAAAATTGACAAAATATAAGGATGACTATGAAAGGTTTTACCAAGATGCGAAATCTCGTAAAATCTTGCATAATCCTGTCATCCTGTAACTTATTTTTTAACCACGGTGATTTCTTTGAAGCAGGCTGCGTGCCTGCTTTTTTAGTTGTAATGTTCCAACAGCAAGTCAGACAATTTCTTTTCCGACAATCGTCGAACCAACTTCCCATCTTTGGCAAAAGAAATACTCCCTGTTTCTTCGGAAACAATAAAAGCACTCATGCTAGTCTCTTCTGTTACGCCCACTGCGGCTCGATGGCGCAAACCAGCACTTCGAGGTAATTTAGTACTTTTTGAAACGGGTAAAATGCAACCAGCAGCTTGTATTTTATCTTCTGAAATTAGGACGGCGCCATCATGTAAAGGGCTATCTTTTTGAAAAAGACTTAGTAGTAATTGCTGGCTTAATGCTGCGCCCATCACGGTACCTGAGTGCGCATAAGTTTCTACATTCAATCTGTCTGCCAAGACAATCAATGCGCCTAATTTCTTTTTACTCATTTTTAATAATGCTCCTTTAATGGCTTCAATATGAATCTGTTGTTGTTCTCGATTATGTGGGTCTCTAGCTAATATTTTAGTGAAAAAATTGGATTGGCCTTTTAAAGTAGTATTCCCTACTAATAATAAAAAACGTCGAACTTCTGGCTGGAAAATAATAATAATAATAATGATACCTACTTCTTTGAACTGATTCAAAATGGTATTCAACATATCCATTTTCAAAGCCCCAACTAGCCAAGAAGTCATATATAATAGAATAACGCCAAGGAGAATATTGAATGCTATAGAACCACTCAGCAACTTATAGATGCGAAAGATAAGGTAGCCGACAATAAAAATGTCGAGAAAATCCCATATACTAATTGGTAAAAATCCTATATCGAACATTGAGTAATTTTCAATGCTCAATTTTCAATTTATAATTTTCAAAACACGCAGCGGTAAATTGAAAATTGAAAATTGAAAATTGAAAATTCTAAATTCTAAATTGCTATCTTTTTCTTAGCTTTTTTAAAACAATCAACTAATTTCATCACTTCACTTTCTTCATTATAAATATTCGGCGAAACACGCATGGCATCTCCTCTGAAAGAAACAGAAATATTTTCTTTGACTAAATACTGTTTCAAGACATCACCATCAAATTGGTCAGATAATCGGATACCAAATAAATGATGACTTCTCCAAGCATCCGCCTCTATATTTAAACCCATATCTCGCCATGCTGCAACTGCTGACTTTGTAATAGTACGACAATATTGCTGAATATTTTCAACTCCCCAGTCATTTAATTGACCAATTGCTGCCAATAATAGAGGAGCGAGGATAAAATTACTTTGTTCACCCATAGAATACCGATTCGCTTTTGGACGATATAATGGCTGATAATTGACCAAATTTGTAAAATCATCGCTATTCAAGCGATTAATCCAATTTTGTTCAATGGGTTCGCCGCCATCAAAAGCAGGCCCATAATAAGCTACGCCCAAAGAATAGGGTCCCAACATCCATTTATAACTGCCGCAAATTAAAGCATCTGGTTGAATTTCTTTAATAGAAAAAGGTAAAGCTCCAATAGACTGAGTCCCATCAATTACTAAAAGTGCATCATGTTGGTTGGTCTTGGCACGAATAGCTTTTAAATCAAATAGTGTACCATCTGCCCAATGTACATTTCCTACGGCTACCATTTTGGTTTGGTCATCAATGGCAGCTAAAATCGCTTCATTCCAATTTTGACCTCGATTAACTAGGGTAGGCGGCACTACAATTTCTAGCCTAGCACCTACTTTTTCAATCTCATTCATCCAAGGATACACATTGCTGGGAAATTGTTCCCCTACAATAATAATTTTTTCCCCTTTTTTTAGGTTTAAATTATTCGCTACATTTGCTAATCCATAGGAAGTCGAAGGTATAATAGCAATTCTATCTGAATCATCCGCTTGAACTAAATCCGAAAAAGCGAGTTTAATTTGCTGTGGTAACCCAAAAAAATCGGCATTGCTATAATAATTGGGATTGCATTGATGACTGATAGCAGCGACTCCAAGTGCTTCTAATTTTTTACTTTGTGGGCCTCTGCGAGCACAATTTAAATAAGTTAAGTCACTTGGCAGATTAAATAAATGTTTTTGACATTGCATATAGAAAGTTGTTAGGTGGTTCAGTTAAGATTTGATTGCATTTGTGGGGTAAATTTACTCATTTTCTCATTCACTCATTTACTCATTTTATGAAAGTCATACTAGTAGAAGACGAAAAACATGCAAGGGACAATTTAGAACATTTACTGCTTAATATTGCGCCTGAAATTGAAATTTTAGCCAAATTAGAATCCGTCAAAAGAACCGTAGAATGGCTACAAAATAATCGGGCAGATTTAATCTTCTTAGATATACACTTGGCAGATGATTTAAGTTTTAAAATCTTTGAACAAATTAAAGTTACTACGCCTGTTATTTTTACAACTGCTTACGATAAATACGCCCTAAAAGCGTTTAAGGTGAATAGCATCGATTATTTATTGAAACCAATTGATGAAGACGAATTAGCAGCGAGTATTGAAAAATTTAAATCGACCCAAGCCGCCACAAAAGTGGATTATTCGCAATTGCAGACCATGATGACCCAACCGCAAAAAAGTTATCAACAGCGGTTTTTGGTGACTAGAAGAGATAAGATTAAAAGTTTAACTATTGACCAAATTGCTTTTTTTGAAGGAGAAGACCGCTATGTTTATTTAATCAATAAAGCAGGGAATCGCTTTATCGTAGATTATAAACTAAGTGATTTGGAAGAAATTTTAGACCCTAAAATCTTCTTCCGATTAAACCGTAGTTTTATCGCCCATTTTGATGCCATTGATACCATAACAGGTGTATCCAAAAGCCGTTTAAAAGTAGATTTATTACCAAAAGCTAAACGAGATATTATCGTTAGTTCTGCCAATACCAAACATTTTAAAGCTTGGCTTAATAAGTAGGTGTCAGGTACTAGTTAACAGGTGTCAGATTGCGTTTAACCTGACACCTGTTACCCGACACCTGTTACCTGACAAACTAAAAAAATGACCCATTTTCTACCACTTTTCCCTTTACAATTAGTTGCCTACCCTGGTGAAAAGTTAAACCTGCATGTTTTTGAACCTCGATATAAGCAACTGGTTCGGGAACTGGAACACAATAAAACAACTTTTGGCATCCCCGCTTTTATCAACAAAAAAATAATGCCTATTGGAACAGAATTGCGATTATTGTCTATTGAAAAAAAATATGATAACGGGGCTGTAGATATAAAAACGAAGGGAATTGGTGTATTTAAAACCGAAGAATTTTATTCGATTGCACCGGGCAAATTATACCCTGGGGCAGATATAAAGCGCTTGCAATATACAGATGATTCTGATTTGATTTTAAATGAAAAAATCTTAACCAACGTAGAAGAATTATTTGAGGTATTGAAAATGAAACGGAAAACGCCTAAAAGCCCGTCTTTATTTAGGATTTTTAATATTGCCCATTATATCGGTTTAAATATTGAACAAGAATATGCTTTATTAACGTTGCCATCAGAATTGGAGCGACAGCAATTTGTCATTAAACATCTAGAACAATTGATTCCTACTGTAAAAAATATGGAAGCAAGTAAAAAACGAGCGCAATTAAATGGACATTTTAAACATTTGAAACCACCAAAATTTTAGTCAAGAGAGTGTTCTTTGGAATCGACTTAAAAAGAAATCTGCTAAAAAATAAGTAATGATTTTACGAGTATAGCCAATGATAATTAGCCGAATCCTTCAGAATTGATAAAAATTGCCTTGTCATAACTGATTTATACGAAAATATTAATTTGTGATTTTTCGGCCTAAACCTTTGACAGGAAAGCTTGAAAACTTTACTTCTAGTAAAAAATTGATAGCATGAATGTAGAATTAAGAGATTATCATTTAGAGATTGCCCAAGAGTTTACGACTTACAGAAATAACCCAAAAATATGGGATAATGGGTATGATAAAGTCCCTAATCCTTTCACCCTAAAAGATGCGACTAAATTTATCTCTAACCAATTTGACAAAATACCTGCCCTTAGAAAATTAATTTATTGGAATAATCAATTTATTGGTGAAATCGGCATTACCCCGCATCAAGATGTTTTTAGACTAGGTGCAGAAATGGGTTATTTTATTGGCGAACCTTTTTGGGGAAAGGGCATTACAACGGAAGCCATTCGATTAATGGTGGACTATGTTTTTACAACCTTTGATATTATTAGAATAGAAGCAGGAGTATATGATTTTAATAAAGCTTCTATGCGAGTTTTAGAGAAAAATGGCTTTTATTTAGAGAGTATTAAACGAAAATCAGTTATTAAGAATGGGGTCATTTTGGATGATTATATTTGGGTTAAATTGAAATTATAAAAAAGAGCATGATTATAACTGCTCAATCAAATTTGGATAATCCGTAATAATACCATCTACGCCCAAGGCTTTTATCCGTTTCATATCGGCTACTTTATTGATGGTCCAAGGAATTAAATCCATACCTTTGGTATGAACTTGATGGACTAAAGTATCGGTTACTAATTGGAAGTAAGGACTGTAAATAGTTGGAATAAAGTCCAATTTTTCCATGTTTTCTGCAAAAGGATTGATATTTTCAATCAAGTAAGCAGTCATAATGGTTTTGTCCAATTCATTGACCGCCAATAAACTCCGAGGGTCAAAGGACTGAATACAGCTTTTGTCATGAATGCCTAAGCGATTGATTTCGGCTAATAAGATTTTGGCAAATTTTGCAGGAATAGGCGCTAAGTCCACATCCCAAGCGGGTCTGCTTTTGATTTCAATATTATAATAAGGGAGTGCTTGATTATTTTTTTGACAATATTTATTAACTGCTGCCACAACTTCTGCTAAAGTAGGCTTATGAATCGCCATTTTTTCCTGCTGGGGAAAACGAGCATTGCCCCGACTGCCTACATCAAATTTTTGAATATCTTCGGTGGTCATTTGATGCAATAAATAATTTTTCTCTGTTTCGTCAGACACGGCTACGCCATCTGGTGTCGTAGAAATTTCATGAGAAAACCAAGGTTCATGTGAAATAATCACCTCGCCATTCTGAGAAATAGCAGCATCCATTTCTAAAGTACGGACATTATAAGCCAAAGCTTTTAAAAAAGCTGGAACTGTATTTTCTGGAATTAATCCTCTAGCCCCTCGATGACCTTGCCAATCGAATTCAGGAAGTGGTTTTGCTGGCATTTTATCTTGTTTTGGTGTGGTATCGCTACATGCTAAAATCAAGGCGAATACAGGTAGTATAAAAAATGACTTTAATTGCATAGTGGAAAGGTTGAGTGATTTTTTGGTCATTTATTCTTTATTGATTATTCCAAACCTCCTCAAATCGACTCAAAGATGCAATTTTTTTATTAAATATAGGGTGTTTTGATAAGGATGTTTTGCCAAGGATATAATTTATGATTTGGCTTTTTTCAATCCTTTTCTAATTTTACAGGGTGGTTTTTTTCTGAACTGAGCATCCAGGAAGTCCCATAAACATCTTCATAAATTATTTTATATCCTGCATTATATTTGTAATATTCTTTACTAAATCGTTTTTTCTGATTGTCATTAGTGAAGGAAAAGGTGAAAAATTCCCTTTTTTCGCTTGGAGATAGTAGCATATTTGTATAAACTGGACTGTTTATCGCAGGGATAGAATCAAGAAAGGTTGACTGTTGCTTCAAAAATGCATATAATTGATTGCTACTGTTAAAGAATAAGCTATCCTTGCTTTTTAAGTCGATTCCTATAAATTTAACCTCTTTAATAAATGCAGGTCCAACCCCTTTGTTTTCTAGTACAAATTTATATTCCTCCCCAACATTACTATACCAATGGTCTAAATATGGTAAAACCGTTGCGCTTTGTTGAATTCGCATTAATTCATTTTCTTCTCTTGCTAAGTAGGACTGATATATTACAGCAATCATAGATAATATACTTATGAAAATTGCAGCTATTCCCATAATTCTATTTGTATCTCGCATTGTTTTTGTTGTTTGGTTATTATTGTTTTGTTCTAGATTTTGAAGCTCATCTTGTTTCATGAATTTTGATTTTTGCTGTGATATTAGATTCTTTTTTGCTAGCTGCGACCTTTTTTATCTGATCATCTAATGTTGATTTGGAAAAAAAAGCAACTACTTCGCCCGACTAGCCGAAGTAAATAGTCTATCCCAATTAATGCCGTTAAACATATCATTTTCTACGGTAGAAAAATAAATAAATAAGGGTTTACCAAGAATATGTGTTTCAGGCACAAAACCCCACATTCTAGAATCTTCGGAATTATTGCGATTATCGCCCATCATCCAATAGTAATCTTGTTTAAAAGTATACTGTGTAGTCGCTTCTCCATTAATGTAAATGCGACCATTTTCTATCTTAAGGTCATTTTTTTCGTAGACGGTAATAATCCTTCGATAGAGCGCTATGTTCTCAGGAGTAATGACCAAAGATTTCCCTGCTTTGGGAATCCAAATAGGTCCGTAATTATCGACATTCCAGCCCCCAAAATTTTTAGGGTCGTGGGGGAATAAACGATCGGATTCTTCGTAAATATTTATCGCTATTTTTTCATTTGCCGTTAATAAATTTTCTTTTTGAGTAGGCGTTAGGGTCATTAAATAACGACTTTGGCTAGCACTCGCTCGAATATTGGCATTATCAATTTTAAAGCTGGTTAATTGGCTATTGTCATAATCCGCAGGAAAATTTACCCAATACATATCATTCAGAATGATTTCAATTTTGGGGTCCATGGCTTGTACCTTCGCTTTTTGTTCGGCTGAAAGGACCAGCATTTTGTGATGATTGCTGCTTGGATTATAATAATTTTGGTCTTCTTCGGTAATGCCCCAATCACCAAATTGCTGTGTATTAAATGGGCTAGGATGCTTGACCAAATAGCGATATTGGAGATTTTTGGGATTTTTTACCACTTGTCCATTAATATATACTTGTCGATTAATGATTTGCAAGGTTTCCCCTGGTGTGCCTATGCAATGTTTGACATAATGGTCAATTTTATCAATCGGTCTAGTGGTTAATGGATATTTACCTTGATTGATTTGTTGAGCCATTTTTTGAGGGGTGGCATTTCGGCGATAATCATACAAACTCCAAGTTCGCTCAGGCGTTACATAGACACTATCCCCTTCGGGCATATTAAAAACGACTGGATCATTTCTATCTAAAGGTTCCAAAGCAGGTAATCGCCAAGTTGGTAAATTAGGCGATTTTAAATAAGATTCTTTGTCTAACCAAGGAATTCGATTGTGTAAAAGTGGAATGGTTAGTACAGTAGAAGGCGTACGCAAGCCATAATGAGCCTTACTAACAAAAAGATGGTCCCCAACATTCAACGAACCCTCCATCGAAGAAGTAGGAATAGCATAAGCCTCTATCGTAAACATCCGAATAAAAGCGGCAGCAAAAACAGCAAAAACGACCGCTTCTGTCCAATCTCTTAAAGGGGATTTTCGGTAAGGATTTTTTTCTTGTAATTTTTTAAGTTTATATTTGTTTTTTTCTTGATAAGCGGCTTCCAATTTTTCTTGATAAGCTTGTTCTTTGACCAAAGTTGGCCCATCATATTTATCCTTTAAATTGGTCCCTAACTGGAAAAAAATATAGGGTGCATAGAGAACGGCTTTAAAACTATCTAAAAAGCTATAGCGTTTAAAAGACCGTACCATATCTACACACATACCTGTATAGATAAAAATATTCACAACTGGAATTAATAATAAGGCTGCCCACCAAGTGGGTCGGCCAATTATTCTGCACCATTCCATAAAATTAATACCTGGCAAAAATGCTTTTTTAGGAGAAAGACCTGCTTTTTCAAAAACTTTATAGAGACTTAGACACAATAAAACATACGTGATAAGAAAGAATAGAAGAATGGTCATTTTTTAGCAATTTTCAATTTATAATTTTCAATTTTCAAAATCGTGACTTTGAAAATTAGAATTGAATTTAACTAAACTAATAACCATTTATTATTAACATCGAAGAAAGTATTCTTTTTTTCGATAAACGAACTAAATGGGTAGAGAAAATAAGGGTAAACCCTTTGCCCAAACCCCTCTGCTCTAAGCTACAAAAACTAAAACATGAGTATCGAAGCGTTAAACCAATCTTTTACTTTACCTGCATCAGGGGTAACCGTTAAAAATAGAATCGCTAAATCTGCCTTAAGTGAAGGTATTGCAGAACCAAATGGGCGACCCTCAGCAGCTTTATTTAATTTATATGAGCAATGGGGAAAAGGAGGTGCAGGTATTTTGATCTCGGGAAACACTATGGTTGATAAAGCCCATTTAGTGAATGCGAATGTGATGATTGCGGAAGATGAGGAGTTTTTGGCAGATTTTACCACTTTGGCAGATAAAGCACAAGCGCATGGTTCGCATTTATGGATGCAAATCAATCATCCCGGTCGGCAAGCGCCTATTTATTTGGATAAAGCGCCTGTGAGTGCTTCGGATATAGGTATGCCCAGCAAGTTATACGTAAAGCCAAAACCTTTAACAGAAGCCGAGATTTATGATTTAATTGATCGCTATGGAACAGCCGCTTTAATTGCCAAAAAATCAGGGATGAAAGGGGCGCAAATTCATGGGGCACACGGTTATTTAGTCAGCCAGTTTTTATCTCCACTAACCAATATTCGGAAAGATAAATGGGGCGGGACTTTAGAAAATAGAGCCAGGTTTGTATTGGAAATTTATCGAGATATGCGGAAAAAAGTAGGGGCTGATTTCCCGTTGGGCATTAAAATTAATTCAGCAGATTTCCAAAGAGGCGCTTTTACTGAAGAAGAATCTATGGAAGTGATTCAAATGTTGGATGCAGAAGGAATGGATATGATAGAAGTCTCTGGTGGTACTTACGAAAGAGCAGCGATGGTTGGTACGCAACAAAAGGAAAGTACCAAAAAAAGAGAGGCTTACTTTATGGATTTTATTGTTAAAGTTCGGGAAAAAATCAAAACACCTTTAATGTTGACGGGTGGTTTCCGGACGGCAACAACGATGAATGCCGCTATTGACAATAAGGAATTAGATTTTGTTGGTTTAGGACGCCCATTTTGTGTATTCCCAGATGTAGCTAAAGATTTGTTGAGTGGCGAAATGACTGACTGTACGGTACCTGATTTAATAACAGGTGTCGCTAAAATTGATATGACTGGTATGTTGCAAACGCCTTGGCATCAGTTCCAACTGGTTCGGATGGGTAAGGGCTTAAAGCCTGATCCGAATATGGATGTTTGGGAGGTTTTTGAGAAGGTGACGGGGAAAAAGCGGCCTGTTTAAGGAGTTTATCGGTGGTCAGTTGTCTGTTGTCGGTTTGTCAGGTTAACTGAAGAACAGACAACAGACAACTCAGGCTGACCGCAAACGCTCGATTTGCTAAATCTAGCAGATTTATTTAGTAAATCTTTTTCTGTTTGATACCCAAGAATTTAGATTTACTAAATTGAAAATTTAGCAAATCCTACCATTTACGGTCAGCCTGAACTGACAACTGATAACCGCCAACTGCTAAACCTGCTCTCTTCCTGCCTTCAATTCTATTTGCAAAGCTTCCAGTTCTGTCCAACTCCAACTAGCTGCCAAGGCTGCTTGTTCTGGCCAAGTGCCAGGATCATGTGCTTCATAAATACTACCACTTGCTTTGAGCAATCTTTTTAATTCTCCAATGCCCGTTTTAGACAATTTTTTCCAAGTATAAATATTGGCATTATTGAGCAAGACTTCGATTTTGGGGCCAATGCCTTCAATGACTTTTAAGTCGTCAAATTCTATTTGTTTTTCCTTTCTTTTTCTTTGACTAATTAATTCTGCTTCTAAATCTTTAAAGGCTTTCCATTGACCAGTAGCTAATAATTGAGCTTGCTGAGGCCAATTTATTGGATTGTAAATTTCGTAGCGTTTACCAGCGGCTTTTAAAATAGTAGCTAATTTTTCCGTATCTGTTTTAGCTAAGTCTGACCAATTTTTGATGCCAGATTTATGTAATAAGGTACTAACTTTAGGTGGAATGCCCTCTATCGTATCTAAACTGGTAGGCGAATAAGTAATCCCATAACTAGTACTATCATTAATAGAACTGATTAGACTTTCTAGCTCCAAAAGGCGTTGCTTTTCCGTAATATGTGTATTTTCTTGTGCATCAAATTCCGTCTTTAAGACCTGATAATCTTTTGATAATTGTTCAAATTCAGGATGGTTTGCTACCTCATCGCTTTCTACTGTTTCTAATTTATTTTCTGCTAAGGTAAATTGTTCTCGAAGTAGCTGAAATTGAGCAGTTAAATCTTTATGCTTTGTATTTAATTTTTCGTATTGCCTTTCTAAATCTGTATTTTTCTCTGCTAAATTTTTATTGCTATTATACAGTGCTTGACTTGTTGCTTTGACATCCACAAAATTTTTCAATTGGCTAGAAGAGGATTGTATTTTAGCCGTCTGTTCTTCTAATTTGACGACTAATTGTCGATGACTTTCTTCTTTTTGATTTAATAATGCTTGAGTAGCCCTTAATTTAGGCAAGATCTTCTCTTCTAATTCTTCTTTTAAGGCATTATAGTCAGTTTGTAATTGCTTTAATTTTTCTTGTGTTTCTTCATCGGTGGCAACTTCTTTTTCTAAGGTGGCTGCTTCAGTTTGTTCTAACTGGTCTTGTATTTCTTTTAAAGCATGATATTGATTATTCAATTGCGTATGCTCATTGCGTAATAGGTTGTAATCTTCTTTAAGCGCTTCATAAGTAGCTTGTAACTCATGATTCTTATGAAGGATAATAGCTTCTTGTACATCTACCATTTGGGGAGCAGGCGTATTGGCTAATTTTCGAGCCTGAGAAGCCCCAATCAACTTTTCTATTTCATCATCTTCATCTGTATAGCCTTCTTCAATTGGTAGACTAGATACTTCATTATTCCCTTTTTGTGCTAATAAACTTTCTAAATGAGTTATTTTTGCTTTTAAATCGGCCTTATCGTCTGTTAATGTTTCCAATTCTTCTTCTAGTCGGTCAAGGGTCGTAATCGCATTATTATACTTTAAATCTAAAGCATTATAGTTAGATTCCATAGATTCATAACTATCCAACAAAGATTGACGTTCCTCATCAACTTGTTCATATAAATTTTTTGTATTGGATTGTTTGCTTAAGAAATCGGTATGCTTGGTTTCTAATTCTTGGTAATTATCCATTAAATCCGCTAAAGCCTGCTTGACTTTGGCATGTTCTGCTTTTAAGTGTTCATGTTTATTCTGTAACACATCATGTTGAGGTTGTACTTTGTCCAATGATTTTTTTAAGACCTCAATTTCTTTTTTATCTTTTTTCTGAAAGAAATACCAACCTAAAGTAGATAAGGCAACTGCCACTATAAAGAAGAACAGGACATCTATTGTCGCACCTAAAATGGAAGCGTCGGTGGAGGTGTTTTGTAATAATAAATACATCATTTTTAAGGTTCGCTATTTCTTTAGTTTATTATTGGATGCTCGATTGTCTATAATTCAAAACTTGATAATCAGCAACCAGTAACTGGCATCATCTAATCTCTATTTCAATACGCCGATTGTCAATCATGCCAATTTCTGTGGCATTATCTCCAATAGGTTCGTCTTCGCCTCTAGAAGTTGTTTCAACTTGTTCCTTAGGAACTCCTTTTGCTTTTAATACATCTCGTATGTCTTTTGCGTTTCTAAGTGCAATGGTAAAATTTAATTCACTGTCACCATGACTATCCGTATGTCCTTTGAGGATAAGGGTTTCCCCGCTCTCAATGACTCTTTTAGCTAATTTGTCAAATAATTCCTCAAAATCCTCGGTTTTAATGCGTTTATTAGGATGGTTGACTAAATAAAAATCTAAGGGTTCATCAGGTGCATAACCTGTTACCCATTCATAAAATACCGCTTCGACTAAACTATCTTTTGTAAAAGTTAAAAAACTAGAGGTATCGGAATAGATTTCTATTCTTTCTTCTGGCAATCTATTAATCAATAATTTTTTTAATTCCGAAGCTCTGGCTAAGCCCAATTCATAATCTAAACCTATTTGCTCTGCTGGGCTGTGCAAACCCGTTATCTGCAACAACTGTCCATCTTGCCCTTCGGCTAAAATAGAATCTACTAAATTAGCATTGCCCGAAGCAACTAATAACCCATAAGTAGAAGGCTTAAACAATAATTGTAAGGATTCAGATTTGATGTTTGAAGTAAGCGTTGGCTGTGCAGCAGCAGTTGTTGAAATTGATTTAGGTGCGGATGCACCTAGCTGCTTGATATTAAAAACATAATGTCCCCAGAAAAGGGCTCCCCAAATAATAAGTGCGACTAAAAATATATAAGCTTTTCTCATAGGTTCTACTTCTTTTAGAAAAGTTTAATTAGTCCGAATCATACGGATAATTTTTGGGTATTATACAAGTAACTAATTAATATGTTATGATTTGTGTTGAGTCAAACATAAAGATACATAATCAAAATATATAATACGTAAACTAATTAAAAGAAGTTGATTTTTTTGTGTGTAGTTTTGAATTTTCTTAAAAATAAAGGATAGAATAGTTAATTTGTTATGGTTTTAAACAGAATTATACTAAGAAGCCCCACATTTTTTAAGCTGAAGTTCAAACTTATAAAAAATAACTTGAAAATGTAAGCGATTTGTAATTATATTGCTGATTCATAGACAAGACTAGTTCTGCTACCCCTTAAAATTTGCTCCCTTATTCAATCATTTTACTACGAGAATAAAAAACTACTTAACAAAGAAAAAATGTGGGAAACTATCTTTTGGACTGGTATGGCTATTGTGTTTTACAATTTTATTGGATATGGGCTTTTAATTTATATCTCAGTAAAAATCAAAAACTTATTTAGACAACCAGATACTTCTACCTATGAAAAAAATTATGAACCCGAAGTAACTTTTGTTATTCCTGCTTATAATGAAGAAAGATGGATTGCAAATAAAATTGCCAATTCTTTAGCACTAGAATATCCCAAAGAAAAATTACATTTTTTATTAGTAACGGATGGATCAAATGATGGAACGATGGACATCATTAATACTTATGAAGTACCAGGAGGCGTTTCTTTTCGTCATTTTTACGAACCTGCCCGAAATGGAAAAATTGCGGCTGTTGAACGCATTATGCCTGAAATAAAAACACCTATTTCTGTTTTTACAGATGCTAATGCAATGGTGAATACCGAGGCTATTAGAAACATCGTCAAACATTTTGCGAATCCAGCAATCGGCGTAGTGTCCGGAGAAAAACGAATTTATCAAGAAGCCACAGGAGATGCCACCGCAGCAGGGGAAGGAATTTATTGGAAATACGAATCTTTTTTAAAAAACTTAGATGCACAGTTTTATTCTGTCATTGGTGCAGCAGGCGAATTATTTGCCATTAGAACTGCTTTATCTCCTAAAATACCAAAAGATAGCATTATCGAAGATTTCTTTTTAACGATGACTATTGCGGCTCAAGGTTACCGAATTGCCTATGCACCAGATGCCTATGCTATGGAAAGTCAATCTGCTTCAGTAAAAGAAGAATTAAAGCGGAAAATTAGAATTGCGGCTGGTGGGTTTCAAGCAGTTACTAGATTATCCCGCCTTTTTAATATTTTTAAATACGGTCGATTATCTTTTCAATTTATTTCTCGTCGAGTTTTTAGGTGGTTTGTAGTGCCTCTTACGCTACCCATTATCTTGGTAGCCAATATTATGCTAGCCCAGCAGGGCGATTCCTTCTATCAAATTTTACTTTTCCTACAAATTGGATTTTATGTGCTTGCGCTAATTGGTTATTTGCTTGAAAAACGCCAATTGCGATTGAAAGCCTTATTTGTGCCTTATTATTTTTGTGTCATGCACTATGCTGTTTATAGAGGCTTTTTCAGATTCTTGAAAGGTAACCAATCTGTTTTATGGGAACGAGCCAAACGAGCCTAGCATACTATTCAAAAAATTTCTTTCCTCGAACGAAGCATAGCATGAAGAAATATAAGTTGCTGAACCCGAAGGGCAGAGGTGATTGGTACTAAAAAAATCAAAATTCATAAATCTTAAATCATAAATCTACCACGTAAGAATAATTAGATAGATTTATGATTGATGATGCTTGCCTGGTAGTAGGCAGTTAAGATTTCAGATTTATGATTGGTCAGACATCCAAAATCTTAGCGCAAAACTAGCAAGTAAGGGAGCAGGAAATAAATAAGGTACCAGTCGATGTGGTTTTAGTTTGTTCTTATTCAAGGCGTCGAAAACGGAGTTATGCCGTAGCATAATGAGTATTTCGACAACGCAGAAGAAGGGCAAAATAAAGCTACAGAACTGGTAGGTTATATTTTTCCTGTTCCCTAACTGGAAAACTACCTATGAAAAACTGCCTAAAATAGAATCAACCACCCCTGCCTGAAGAGACGGAATGCCCGTAACGCAGTAAAAAATGTACGGTAGAGAAATTTTTACTTCTTAGCATCATAATAAATTGGAGATACGCTGAATTTTACTAGGCAAACAATCTGTTGAAGGTCGTAGTTTCCCAATTTTTAACACCTTGTTTTGAAAGAATAATGACCTGTAAATAGTAGTTTGGCGAATATTCGCTCTATGTTTGTAGATATACTTCGAGCATTAAATTTATTTTTTTACAAAAACTAACTCCTTGATTTACAGTAATTAAAATTTTGATTTGCCTTTTAATTTTAATTTTAAACATAGAAAACTAGTGAATTTAAAATTTAAATTATTTATAAATTACTGGTAATCAATTTTAAAGTATGGCTTATTTTAATAAAAGCTAACAAACTATAAATGAACAATTTCTCAAATAGATTTCTTTAGATCTTATAAGAATTCTAAACTCACGCAAAAGATTATGATAAACACAATTATTACAGGTACTGGTCATTATTTACCAGAACAAGTTGTTACCAGAGAAGCTTTTCTAAATCATGAATTTTATGATGGAGAAGGAATAAAAATCATTAAAGACAATGAAGCCATCGTCAATAAATTGACTGAAATTACAGGTATTAGAGAGCGTAGATATGCCGCTCCTGAACAGAATACTTCAGATTTGGCTTTTATTGCTGCCCAAAGAGCCATCCAATCTGCTAATATTGATCAAGAAGCGCTAGATTATATTATAGTTGCGCATAATTTTGGAGATGTTATCGAAGGTAGCAATCGGGTAGATATTATGCCCTCTTTAGCTAGTCGAGTAAAGCATAAATTACAAATAAAAAATCCTGATTGCGTTTGTTATGATATTGCTTTTGGCTGCCCAGGTTGGGTACAAGGAATGATTCAAGCAAATTATTACATTAAATCTGGAGAGGCAAAAAAGGTTATGGTCATAGGTGCAGAGACGCTTTCTCGAGTTGTTGATCCACATGACCGAGATAGTATGATTTATGCAGACGGAGCAGGAGCGACGATATTAGAAGGAAAAGAAGAAAGGAACCCAAGAGGAATTCTAAGCCACGCTACTCGCACAGATACTTTCGACGAAGCCTATTATTTATGGAATGGGAAAAGTTATAATACCAATTCTTGCCAGAACAACTTGTATATCAAGATGCATGGTAGAAAACTCTATAAATATGCTGTTAAGAATGTACCTCCTTTGGTGAAAAAATGCCTAGACAAAGTGGGTTTGGATGTTACGGATGTCCATAAAGTACTGATTCATCAAGCTAATGAAAAACTCGATGAAGGCATTATTCGTTCCTTCTTTCGACTATATGGCATCAGAGAAGTACCTGATTCAGTTATGCCAATGTGTATTGAAAAAATGGGCAATAATTCAGTTGCTACCGTCCCTGTTTTGTATGATTTGATTCTACAAGGAGCAGTAGAAGGGCATACTGTTGAAAAAGGAAATCATCTCGTATTTGCTTCGGTAGGTGCTGGAATGAATGTAAGTTCGGTTTTGTATAAGGTTTAATGGAACAAGCCTTCTACTTTTCCTTCAATACTCCGTTTATTCCATACAAAAAATAGCAAACCAATCAATAAAGTGGCTACATAAACTTGCCAATGCAGCTCTGGAGAAATACTAAAGGATTGGTGGGCTAACCATTTCGATAACAAAAAATGCCCAAGGAAGAGAATGATAAAGGCACTCAATAAGACAGCAGCAAAAATACGGGTTAATCGCTTGACCAATAAACCACTAATTTGCTGCGGATGATAGCCCAACTGCATTAATAAACCAATATCACCATGAGAACGGCTAATAATTAATTCGAAGTTAAGTATAAAAACTAGGATGGATAATATAGTAATAATCAAGCCAATAAAAGCGACTAGACCTAGTACTATGTTAATCACCAAACCAACTTGACCACCAATCAATTTACCACTAGCTACTTCAAAATTATTATCTTTTAAAAATTGCTGTAAACTGGGACTGTAAGGATTATCTGTTTCTAAAATAAGTCGGGAAATATTGCTTTTATTGGTGTTGCCAAATTTCTTATTGGCCCAATCCATAAAATCTTGTGGGACTAATACCGAATTTATCCGATCACTAAATCCGACGATACGACCACTTAAGGTTTGTCGCAAACCTCGACCTTTTAAGGTAATATCAACCGAAACTTTTTTGATCGTATTTTGCGTAAATTGAGGTAAACCTTGACTTGGTGCAAAGCCAAAATTATAAAGTGCTAAATAATCTCTAGAAATAATGACAGGAATTTCTTGTTGCCCTTCTTTCCATTTAAATTTTCGGGGTAGTATATCTAAATACTCATCTTCAACTGCTTCAAAGAATAACTCGGTATAAAAGCCCATCATAGAACTAGAAGCACTTACTTGAAAGGTACTGGGGGAAAATTGACCAATACTACTAACAAAATCTTGTTGACGGATGGTATCAATTTCTTCTTTGGTAAAAGCAGAAGAAGCACCCAAGGTATTAAAAATATTGACTTTTTTATTAACTAAAACATAGCGATCTTCTCCTTTTCCTTCTGTTAAAGAACGAATATCGTGGAATAATTGGATAGCACTTAATAATAAGAATAATCCTAAGAAAGCACCTATAATAGCACCCCAAAGTTGTTTTGAATCTTGATGTCCCCAAAGAATTTTTTCTAGCACAGTATCAATTTGTCGTGGTGATATTCGATAAGTGAAAAATTAAAATTAAAATGCAAATTAAAATTAAAAACAGTCCTGATTGACAGATTGTTATGATTTCAATTGGCTCACTTTATTTTTGATATTCCACTAATATACTCTACACGGGATAAAAAATGATTTTAAATAGAGGTCAGAAGTCAGACCGAAAAACAAATTTTTCTGTCAGAAGTCAGATGACTCAGTCGTGAAAATTAGATAATCAATCACTTATCCTTGAATCATCTGACTTCTGACAGTTTATAAAAAAAACGGTCTGACTTCTAATATTATTTTCACTTTTTCATCCCGTTCGCAGTATAATCGTTTTAAAATTTAACTTAACCAGCAACCCTAGCATCAATTAAAATTCACATAATCCCAAGGATCAATTGGTTTTCCTTGATGCCATAACTCAAAATGTAAGTGTGGACCTGTAGAATGATCCCCTGTGTTACCAATAATAGCGATGGCTTCTCCTGCGGTCACTACTTCTCCAACCTTTTTGAGCAAGACAGAATTATGTTTATAAAAAGAAACGAGATTATCGCTATGCTGGATACAGATCGTATTGCCTGTTTCTAATGTCCAATCAGAAGAAATAACAAATCCACTCATTACAGACTTTACTGGGGTATTTTTGGGCGAAGCAATATCGACGCCATAATGTCTTTCATCAGGAGAAAAAGACATGGTCACAGTACCACTAACTGGTGGGGTAAAAAATAATTGTTCCAAAGGTTTATTTTTTACGCTCATATTGACTACGGTTGGTCTTGGGTTGCTTTCTTCGTCAATGGCTGTTCTTAAATCCTCGTCCTCAGGAACTTTATCTACATTTAAGGTTCTATCTTCCATGCTAATGGGCATTTCTGATTGCCCTGTTTCTCCGGTTGTATCTATATTTCCGACCATAATATTTCTAATACTATTGGCCCAAGCTTCGTAGGAGGCAACTTGGTTTTCTAAACCTTCAATTTTTTGTTCGAGTTCTATAGCTTTTTGCTGGGTATCAAAATCGCCATACCCCGGAATAAACTGTTTTAAGGGGGTGAAAATAATGAGTAGAAATACAATAAAAGCTAAGGCAACAAAAATACTGCTGGCTATAGTATATAAATTTGCAAGGGTTAATTTCGTGGTATTAACTTCCTCAAAAGAATCGTCATTGATAATAACGAGTCGATAGGTGGTCGCTAAATTAGCTTTCCAATTTTCCCAACGATTAGTTGTTGTTTGATTATTTTCGTCCATGCAGTTTTCTTTAACCGATTTAATTCATGATCTCTTATCTTAATTCCCTTCTTTAACCATGCAAAGTTACTGCTTTTGCACAATTCCCATAAGGAATACTCGAAATTTAGCAGTTTGCACCTAAAACCAGCTGTTTTTAGATTAAATTGCCAATTTTCAACAATAATCTCTTTAGTTTCCCGCTTTAATATTTTGAAACACTTTTTGTGTTTTTTAACGTATAGATTAGAATTAATTTTGATTGAATAATTTTGAATGGAGATTACCCAATCATCCATCTAAATTTTATCATCACGAAAATTATTCGTATTGATTTTCAATAGCAATATTCAGTTTTGATTTTTCAAACTTTTTTATAAAACAACGGATTTGAATATTGAAAATTAAACATTGAAAATATAACTACTACATGACTTATTTGAAAAAGACGAAAAAAATAGGGGCGTATTTACTAGTACTGTTTTTAGTAGCTGCTTGTACGACTCAAAAGAAGAGAGGAGATGTAACTAAATTCCAGAAGTTTTACCAAAATACGACCTCTGAATATAATGGCTATTTTAACGCCAATATCCTATATGAAGAAAGTTTATTAAAAATGAACGATCAGGTACAGGATAATTATAATAAGGTCTTGCCTGTTTATAAATATACAGAGGCAGATAATCCAAAAGCGGTAGCGGAGGATTTAGATGAAGCCGTAAAAAAAGTGTCCGTAGTTGTTTCTTTACATCGCCAATCTGATTGGGTCGATGATTGCTATTTATTAATGGGGAAATCTTTGTTTTTGAAGCAGGATTATGAAACGGCACAGGAGGCGTTGGAATATTTGGTTGCCGAATATAATCCACAGGCTTTGGCTAAAAAACAGAGTAGAAAGCGAAAGAAAGCGGAAAAAAAAGCGAGTCGCTCTACAAAAGGTAAAAAAGAAAAGAAGAAAGCAGTTGAAAAGAAAAAGAAAAGCCGTAAGAAAGAAATAGAGAAGAAAAAGAAGAACCGTAAGAAAGACATTAAGGCAAAAAAGAAAGCTAGAGCAAAAGGTAAAAAAATACCTACTTCGTCTAAAATGTCCAAAGAAGAAAAAACAAAGTTGGCAAAAGCAGAGGCGGACAAAAAATTGGCAGAGCAGAAAGCTGCGGAGGAAAAAGCAGAAGCAGAAGCCATTGCTAAAGCGGAAGATACAAAAACGAATTACTTTTTAAAACACCGACCTTGTTATCAAGAGGGAGTACTTTGGTTGGCTAAGACTTATGTGCAGCGAGATGATTATATTCGAGCAGAATTTTTATTTGAAGAATTAGCAGAGGCGCCAAATACTTTTAAAGATATTAAAGAACAATTAGCCCCAGCTATGGCTGATTTTTACTTGAAGCAAAAGAAATATGATGAAGCAGTTAACCCCTTAACTCAAGCAGTAGAATTTTCCAAAGATAAAAACGACAAAGCTAGATATGCCTTTATCTTAGCACAAATTCACCAAGATGCAGGTAGAAATACCGAAGCTTTGGCAAGTTTTGAAGCCGCAAAAAAATTCAGTAATAATTATGAATTAGAGTTTTCTGCTGAGCTAAATGTTTTGAAAAATTCATGGTCAACAGGTAGATTATCTGAAGCTCAAGTGCAGAAGGATTTGGAGAAAATGTTAAAGGATGCGAAGAATGCAGAATATAAAGACCAAATTTATTTTGTTTTGGCAGACATTGCATTAAAAGCAGGTAATAAACCCAAAGCAATCGAATATCTAGCGGAATCTTTAGCCACTAATTCACTTAATCAAGCGCAAAAAGGAGAATCCCATTACTTACTAGCCAATTTGTATTATGAAGCAGAAGAATACGTAAAGGCTAAGGAAAATTATGATGCTACTTTGGGCACTTTATCCAAAAATGATGAACGGTATCCAGAAGTAGAAAGATTGGCTAAAGGATTGACAGATATAGTGAAAAATATTGAAATTATTGCCCTACAAGATAGCCTCTTGCAAGTGGGAGAAATGAGCCCGGAAGATAAGCGTAAACTGGCTGCAAATATCAAAAAACAACAAGCTGCCGATAAATTAGCTGTTGCTAAAGCAGCCAATAAACAAACTAATCGACCTATTTCCAGAATAGCAGCAGGCGCTCCTCAAACGGGTAACTCTAACTTTTTTGCTTATAATGACAAAGCTAAAAAGAAAGGTTATAGAGAATTCCTAAAAAGATGGGGTGGGAGATTTGAACCAGAAGATAATTGGCGACGTTCTAATCGACCTACTTTGACCATTAGTGATAATATTGCGGATGCGTCTTCTTACGAAGAGGCTTTGACGGATGAAGAAATCTCTCAGATGTTGGCAGGTGTGCCTACTAATGATGCGGAAAGACAGAAAGCAAATGATTTGATTATGACCGCATTATTTGAGTTGGGCACGCTTTATAGAGACCGACTAAAAAATAATAAAAAGTCGGTAGAGACCTTGGAACAATTGAATAAAAAATACCCTGATAGTAGACATGAGTTAGAATCTTGGTACTTCTTATACTTGGCTTATGGAGATTTAGGAGATAATGGTAAGAAACGAGAATATTTTGACAAAATATTGGAAAAATATGGCAATACCATTTATGCTCGAGTGCTAAAAGATCCAGAATATCTTTCAAAAACGGAAGGTAAAGAATCTAAAATTAATAGCTATTATACCGAAACATACGCTATGTTTACGGGGGGGAAATATACAGAAGTAAAGAGTCGTGTTGAAAAAGTTAATCGACTTTTTGGTGGGAATAACTCTCACCAGCCTAGGTTTGCTTTATTAGATGCTATGAGTTCAGGGGCATTAAAAGAGGGCGGTGGTAAAGAAGTCTATGTGAAAAAACTAAAGGAATTAATTGGTAAATTTCCGAATACAGATGAAGAAAAGAGAGCCAAGGAAATCCTTCGTTTATTAGGAGATAAATCTGCTTTAGAAGGAGGGCTATTGGATAAGGAGAAATTGGATAACCTAAATAAGGTATTCCGAGTAGAGGAGAAAAAAGTACATTATGGCATTGTTGTTTTTGATGAAAAGGTAGATTTAAATAAAGTGAAAGCGAATGTTTCCGACTATAATCGGAAAAATCACAAATTAGACCGTCTTAGAATTTCTAATATTTATCTAGGTAGTGATACCAATCGACCCGTGATTATTATTCGGAAATTTAAAGATAAAGCGACTGCCATGAAATATTATGATGGTGTCACTAGCGATATAAAAGATTTTATTGCTGTTAAAACAGGCTTTGATATTTTTGTGGTTAATCAATATAATTACCGACAAATTCTTCGGAATAAATCAGTTGAAAATTACCGCCTATTTTTTGCAGAGAATTATTTGAAGTAGAAAGGATAGGCTTTGATGAAATTATATTTTGGAAGAAAGATAATAGACTTTAAACATGCTCTTAGTGGTTTATTGCCTTTTTTCTATTAGGCACCATTCATTAGACAAAACCAACCTATTTCATCCAAACTGGTTTAATTTTTGGTTGATGGTCTTTTCCTATTATATCCCGATATAAACTTGGTCGCCTTGCGTTTTTGTATCTGAATCCACCCGCCAATGGAATTTTATCTTTTGTGATGGTCGCTACAGTTATATCATTTTCAAAAGATTTGATTTCGGATAATACTTCTCCATAAGGGTCAATAATCATGGAATTTCCATTTTTTAAATGTATTCCGTCATACCCTATAGGATTGGTGAAGGCATAATAAACAGCATTATCATAAGCTCGTGCAGGCAACCAACGCATTAGCCATCTTCTACCTTTGGGACCATCGAACTCTAGTCTTAAAGAAACAGGATCTATTGCTCTATTTTGCCAATATTTATCAGCTACATAATCCCTGCCTGGCATAGCAGAAGGCGTACAACCTGTTACATGTGGAGCAAAAATTAGTTCTGCCCCTAATAAGGAGGTGGCCCTTACATTTTCAATAATATTATTGTCATAACAAATTAAGATGCCACATTTCCAACCTAATAGGTCGAATACAACATACTCATCACCAGCTGACATAAATGGATTGATAAAAGGATGGAGTTTTCGAAATTTTGCCACTATTTTACCTTCATAAACGCATATATAGGTATTATATATTTTCCCGTTTTCTTTTTCTACAAGTCCTGCTAGAATTGGTAGTTTGTATTTATTAGAAACCTCCATGAGCCGTTTTGTACTAACTCCATTCGGAACTTCTTCTGCTAATGCTGTTATTTCTACTAGATTTAAATCTTTGGTAAAAGTATAGGCAGTTATAGACATTTCATGAAAACTAACTAAATCAGCTCCTGCTGATTTTGCCTTTTTAGTTAACTGTTCAATTATGGATAAATTATAATGCTTATCTCCGTCTTTGGGCTCAAATTGTGCAACTGCTATTTTCATTAATCTTGAATTCTAGTTTTATTGGAATTTATCCTTTACCCTATTTTGAGGATGAGAAGAATTAGTTTATTACAAATATACCGCTTATCGCCTAATTAAATAGAAGCGTTTTTTAAGTCATTTTTTATCCATTTTTAAAGACTACTCCTAAAAGTTTTTATAAGCCCTCCAATATGCCTATATTTCCTTTTCAAAATGAAAAAGCATTAATAATGAAAAACTATATCCCGTTTCTTATATTAATAATGGGCCTGTGCTTTGCCTGTAAACCCAAACAGGAAAATAAGGAAAACCAAAGCCTCCTAGAAAAAAAAGACGTCCAAAGAATAGCCTTATTAGGCGGCACCCTAATTTCCAGCATGGAAAACTATGGCTATTTTGAAAAAGCCTTAGTCCAATATTTCCCAAAGGGTTCGGTAAGTTTAAGAAATATTGGCTGGCCAGCGGATGATGTCTATGGTCTAGCTAGGGCACAATTTGGGTCAGCACAAAACACAAGGTCTTGGCAACCACCCTCTGCGGAAGAAGGATTTGGCGCAAAAATATTAATGGAACATATCGAAGCGGCAGCCCCTAAAACGATGATGATCGGCTATGGGAATGAAGCAGCGAAGGCAATCAATGACGAGGAATTTGCCCTATTTACAAGTGGGTATCTACGACTATTAGATTTTGCAGAAAGCAAAGACATTAAACTAATTTTGGTAGCGCCGCCAAAACAGGAAATGGTTTTTGGACATCCAATTGAATTACAAAATGAAAGACTAGGAAAAGCAGCAGATTTTATTCAAAAACAAGCTAAAGAAAGAGGGTATTTATTTATTAATTTGTATGCCGAACTAATTACTGACCCAACTCAACAAGTATATACCGAAAATGGGGTACAATTAAATCAAGCAGGCTATGCCAAAATGAGTGAGCTATTATTGGATAAATTAGGCATTAAAAATACAACTCACTTTTCTATTGACTTAGCAGAAGATGCAGCCATATTGAACACAAGCGATTGTGAAACAAGCAATTGGACAAAAACAGTCAATGGAGTTCGTTTTAATTTACAAGCAGCAAAAATGTTATTTACTGGTAAAGTTCATTCCCAAAATCCCGTAGCTATTTTTGTTAATGGGGAATTATATTCAAAAAATCAAGATACGATTTCCATCATAAATTTAAGACAAGATTCTTTAGAAGATACTCGATTGATGGCGACCATCAAAGAAAAAAATCGCTTGCATCGCTATCGCTTACAACCTTTAAATGAAGCCTATATTTATCTGTTTCGCCGCCATGAAATGGGACATTTGGCTTATGAAATGGATGATTTGCATCAATTAGTGCAGGAAAAAGAAAAAGAAATTAATCGGCTACTAGCAAGCCAAACTTATGATATAGAAATTGAATTAATCAAACCTTGGGCATCACCAAAAGATTACCCAGAAGATGAAGTCCCTGCTTTTATACCGACACCAAATATTGCCGAAGAATTAGCCGCTTTTCATTTGCCTGATGGCTATGAAATCAATCTTTTTGCGGCCGACCCGATGATTGCCAACCCAATTAATGTGAATTGGGATACCAAAGGGCGAGCTTGGGTAGCAACGAGTAGCACTTATCCACATATTGTGCCTGGTCGAGAGCCAAACGATAAAATTATAATTTTAGAAGATACAGACAATGACGGAAAAGCGGATAAACATACTGTTTTTGCAGAAAATTTATTAGTGCCTCATTCCGTCATGCCCGTAAAAGGTGGCGCTTATGTGGTGGCAACCACTCAATTATTATTCTTTGAGGATAAAGATGGAGACGATGTGGCGGATAGTCGAAGAGTGGTCTATGATGGTTTTGGGAATGCTGATGTCCATCATATGATACATGGGTTGCGCTGGACGCCTTGGGGGAATTTGCATTTCACCCAATCTATTTATATCAATTCTTTTGTAGAAACAGCTTATGGAGTAAGGAAATTAAATGGTTCGGGGACTTGGGCATTTCGTCCAGAAAAAGAGCATTTAAGCGTTTTTTCCAGAGGCTTGGTCAATCCTTGGGGGGAAGCTTTTGATAAATGGGGACAAGCCTTTGCAACGGATGGGGCAGGGTCTTCTGGCATCAATTACATTTTTCCAGAATCAGCCCATGCTACTGCTGTTGGGGCGCCTAAAGTCTTGCGAGGACTGAATAGTGGCACTCCTAAAAATACGGCAGCAGAAGTCGTTTATAGCCAGCATTTTCCTAAGGATTGGCAAGGCACTATTATCACCAATGATTTTAGAGGCAATCGAACGGTACGTTATAAAGTAACACCTGATAAAAGTGGCTACCAATCCGAAGAAGTGCAAACGATTATTCATTCAGACCATCGTTCTTATCGACCAGTAGATACCAAAATTGGGCCTGATGGGGCATTATATATTGTCGATTGGTATAACCCTATTATTGACCACGGAGAAGTAGATTTTCATCATCCAATTAGAGATAAATCACATGGTAGAATTTGGCGCTTAACCAAAAAAGGAAGCCCTTTATTAAAGCCAGTAAATACCCAAGTTGAAGACCCTATTGAACTCTTGAACTTGCTGAAGTCTCCCGAACAATTCACTCGACTACAAGCCAATCGAGCCTATGTAGAACAAAATGGGGACCCGCAAGCCGTCATTAACTGGATGAAAAATATTAAAGGAAATTCTCCCCAAGCTTATCAACATAGACTAGAAGGTTTGTGGTTATTAGCGGCTTTGAATCACTTTGATGAAGCTACCGTTTTAGAGGCGTTAAATTGGCAAAATCCACAGGCTAGGGCAGCAGCAGTTCGTCAATTTGCTAATTGGAAAATAGCGGATAATTATCGAGATAAATTGTCGAAATTAATCGAAGATAAACATCCACAAGTTCGCTTAGAAGCTATAAATGTATTAGCAGGCATGGGAACATCAGAAGCTATAGGATTGGTCATCAAAGCTTTAGATGCGCCAATGGATGAAAATTTGACCTTTGCTTTAGACCAAACTTTGAGCGCCAAAAAAGAAGATTGGTTGCCTAAAATGGTCGATAATATAGTCCTATTTGGAGGAGAGGCCAATAAAAATATGTATGCTTTATTGACAACTGAAGATACTAGGAGCATTGTACCAATGCAAAGATTATTAGGCAAACCAGCTTTGAAACCAGCTTTAGCCAAAAAAGCATGGCGACTTCTAGCTAAAATTGGCGATGCGAATGCTAAAGACCAAATTTTACAAAAAGCAGTAGCCGAAGCAGATGCTAGTTTATTAAGCATAATGGCGAATGCTCCTGCTGCTAATACTGCTCAACCCACTAATTTATCGCCCTTAGCTACTTTATTAGACCATGAAAAGAGTGGATTAAGAAGGGAAGCCTTGAATTTATTAGGCCGTTGGAAAGCATTGGCGTATAGGGATAAAATCCAAGAAAGCTTAACTAGATCTAAAAATAGGAATGAGCAATTGGCAGCGGGTCGTGCCTTAATGGCAATGGACAAATTGGAGACTTTAGAAACAATTGCCACTAGTGATGCTAAAATCGAAAATAGAGTAGTGGCTACTGCGATATGGATAGAAGCTGCCCCTAAAAAAGCGACTGATAATGCTATAAAATTACTAAGCGATTTGGAATCGCCTAAACTAGCCGAAATTTTATTTAAAACGTATAGAAAAATGGAAAATGGTCCTGCTATATTGGAAAAAGCATTAGCTGGAAAATCCATTCCCGAAAATATAGCCAATGCTGGTTTAAGAATTGTACAAACCTCTGGTTTGCCATTAAAAGACTTAGAAATAACCCTTAAAAAAGCAGGCAATATTCAACCTGTCGGCATGGAATTAAGTGATGCAGACAAAAAGGAATTAATCAAAGCGGCTGCTTTTTCAGGTAATCGTACGAGAGGAAGAGCGATTTATCGAAGACCCGAATTAATGTGTGGCAATTGCCATAAAATAAGTTACGGTGGTGGTTTAAGTGGCCCTAATCTATCAACTGTTGGTTCGTATATGACGCCTAATTCAATTTTGGAATCTATTCTAAACCCAAATACAGACATCAAACAAGGCTACGAAACAGTTTTAATTACCAAAACAAATGGTGAAATTATCAGCGGTCTATTGCATCGGAAAACGAATAATTCGACCTTGATTCGAGCTGCAAGTGGTGAGTTAATAGACATTCCTTCGGAAGAAATTTCAGAAACAGATGTCAGCCCAGTTTCACTAATGCCGACAGGATTGACTCGGAATTTGAATCAAGAAGAATTGAGAGATTTATTAGCTTATTTGATTAGTTTGGGGAAGTAACTTTGAGTTAGATATGGAGAATAGGTCATCAAAAAAAATGCTCAACGATTTTTGTATTCAATAACACTCTGAAAATTTAATTGCTTTAAATTTATGGGAATTTTTAATTTAGGTTTATCAATACCATATATAATTTCTTCTCTTATGTTGGTTATAGAAATAAATCCTAAACCATTCTCTATCGCTAAATTCAAAAAATTCTTAAAATCTGCATAATAAAATGCGCAATCATTTTAATTTGCTTTTTGTATAAAAATTAAGCCCCAATATTTTGAAGAATTTTATCCTTATCTCTATAATCTCGAAAAACAGTCTTCGCTCCAATATCCCTTAACTTCCCATCCCTCAAAACATCAATCCCAATAAATCGAATCCCTAAATTTCGACAAGTCTTAAAATCCCAAACACCATCACCAAAATAGATGATTTCTTCAAAATCGCCATCATATTTAGCGGTTGCTTGTTGAATGGTATGATTGGTAATCCCTTCTCTTGTTTTGAAATGACTACTATTAGAAAAAGGTAAGTTTATGGGGCTAATATCAATGGCATTCAGTTTGATAAGGGCGGATTTTTCCCATGCGCCTGTAGCTATTCCCAATGTAATGTTTGGTAAAGTTTGAAGGTAGTCAAAGAAGGATTTGGCGCCAGGTATTTCTTGGAAATGAGCTGGATTTTCCCTTTTTGCGGTTTGTAAATTATGAATCATGTTTGTTTCCATTAATCCATATTCTGCTTCGGTAGGATTTCTTTTTAATTGTTGCTGAATAATTTCTTCGGTAATACTCCAATCGGTTAAATTTGTAAGGTCTTCCCATTTTTGTTGACGAATGTCTATTTGAAAAGTAGTATCAAATGCCTTGATAAAACAGGCATCGTCAATTTGTTTGGTATTGGCTAAAGTTCCGTCAATGTCGAAAATAACTAATTTCATGTTTATTAGGTTGACTAAATAAATTTAAAGAGGATATCCGTAGCTAAACTAAATCCGTAGCTAAACTAAATCCGTAGCTAAACTAAATCCGTAGCTAAACTAAATCC
>CAZXYA010000020.1:29544-37419 GCA_964644655.1 uncultured Saprospiraceae bacterium
ATCCGTAGCTAAACTAAATCCGTAGCTAAACTAAATCCGTAGCTAAACTAAATCCGTAGCTTTAAAAGAAATAGCAACGGATTAATATTAGCAACGGATTTGACGAGCTAGAGGAGATTTTAATTATTAATTTTTTGAGTCAAATCATCCGTGTTATGATTCATCCGTGTTCCTTATTTTATAACACAGATAACCCAATAACACAGATAATCCTACTTTTTTACCTGACTATCCAAAGATTTGGTAACTTGCCTCAACAGTTATCAATAATAAATAATCATTCAACCAAATAATCCGTCGTCATAATCCCATAAAAAGTCTTAATAGAATTGGTCAAATAATCAATTCTGAAATTTTCATTGGGGCTATGTTGATTATTATCAGAATTTACCATTGGGACAATAATCGCTGGAATATTTAATTGATTAATGAAAGCGGAAATTGGGACGGTGCCCCCCATGATGCGCACTTTTACGGGGGCTTGCTGATACGTATTTTTAATGGCTTTTTCCAACCATTTTCCAGTCGGTGCATTTAAATCTGTGCGAAAGGGGAGGGTCGCCCCACCTGAATAAAAGTAACAGATTTTTGGATGTTTTAAACGTTCTGCTGTCGTTGGTTCTTTGGTAACTATATGATAGCCCTGTTGCTCAATATGTTGTTTAATTAAACCAATCAATCTTTTTGGGTCACTTTCTGGCACTAAGCGAATGTCAATTGCTGCGGTGGTGGTACTAGGTACAATTGTTCTTGCTTGATTACCGACCCAAGCGGATGCCATTCCTCTGACATTCAATGACGGAAATTGTAGGGCTTCTTGGTAATTGATACCTACTTGTTCTGGTTGGGCAATTTCTAATAATTTAAGAATCGCTGCTTTATTATCTGGAACGGCCGCCATTGTTTCGGCAGCGGATTTATCCCAAGCAATGCCATCGTAATAGCCCTCTATTAAGACTTTGCCTGTTTCGTTTTTCATGGAGGCTAATAAATGCGCCATCATAAAATTGGGATTGGGAGCATAATTGCCATAATGCCCGCTATGCTGGGGTTTAGAAGCCCCATAAACAGTTAAATTAATGGTCGTAATTCCTCTGCAACCAAAAATTAGCGTCGGTTGACCAGAAATATGAACGGGACCATCATTGATAATCAAGGCATCTGCTTTTAATAAAGCTTCATATTCCGCCACCGTTTCTGCCAAATATTTACTACCTATCTCTTCCTCCCCGTCCAAGATTACCTTTAGATTAAAAGCAGCTTGTTTGCCTTCTTTTTTTAGTAAATCCATCGCATGTAAAAAGCCAATAATTGGGCCTTTATCATCTGCCGCAGAGCGACCAAAAATGCGCCAGCTAGGGTCAACTGTTTGACCGACCGCCTCCCAAGCAATAGGCTGCCACTCCCCATTTGCATCCGCTTTTTTTAGGACCGCTTGGTAGGGATTGGCTTGATTCCATTTTGAAGGGTCAACGGCTTGTCCATCTAAGTGCATATAAAAAAGAATGGTCGGTAAGTCTTTATCAATTACTTTTTCTGTTAATAAAAGTGGATTGCCTTTATTTGCCAAAGATTGGGTTTTAAATCCTCTTTTTTGAAAAGCGACCGTCAACCAATCTATATTTTTTTGAATGTCTTTTGGCGATAAACCACTATTGGGAATACTGACGAGTTCTTTTAATTCCCATAAGGCGGGTAAGGTTTGTTGTTGAAAAGGCGTTTCTTGGGCAGATAAGCTAGATAGGAATAAGAGGGCTAAAACGAATGTTGGAAAACGATGCATTAAACTTGGATTTATTGAATAATGCCTAAAAATAGCAGCGTTTTTTGGTTTTACCTAATTTTATGTTTTTTACCATAAAGGTACATACGTAAAAAACTATATGGACGCTATGAACTATATGGTGAAAATAATTGATGTAATTTATATCTTAAAAATTTCTTTTGTTAACAAAAATCACTACATTGTAGTATTCCCTCCAAAAACAATTAACCAACCTATCCTTTCCCATCTATTTTGTGACCTTTGGAAATTAACAAACTATGCAATGTAGAACCATTTTTCTATTTTTATTTTTCTTGAATACCATTGTGGTCAATGGACAATATAAGTTGACTTTAGAACCTTTATCTCCTTCCATTAATTCTTCTCTTTATGATGAAATAGCGCCGATTGTTAGTCATGATGGACAAACGATTTATTTTACTAGAGTAGGGTATCCAGATTTTGATAAGACCTTGGAAGTCAATGGAAAAGATATGTCCTTAACTTTATCCCCTAGCCAATATGATGTTTATTTAGCCAATATTTATTCTAGAATTTCGGGTAATCGGATTCGGAATGCAGGTAAATCTGCCTACAATCAAGATGTTTGGATTGCAAAATTTGAAGCCAATGAATTTCAGTCTTTAAATCATCCTGGACCACCGCTAAACAATGCTTTGCCCAACAGTATCTGTGCGCTAACTCCTGATAATGATGCATTTTTAGTCTTGAATCAATTTTTGCCTGGTGGTGGTATGGATGAAGGATTTTCCATTATTCAAAAAAAAGGAAAGGATTGGTTGTTTCCCAAACCTGTACAAATTGAAAATTATTATACAAGGGGTAAGGATGTCAATGTTACCATGAGTCCAGATGGAGAGGTGTTAATTATGTCTTTAAAGCGAGCGGATAGTTATGGGCAAAATGATTTATATGTTTCCTTTAAAAATTCCGTTGGTGGATGGACAGAACCCATGAATTTAGGCAAAAATCTTAATTCTAAACTTTCAGAAGATACTCCAACAATCTCAGAGGATAAAAAGACGATTTATTTTTCTTCTAATCGAACAAATACAATGGGTGGACGAGATATTTTTAGGAGTCGAAGAAATAGCGATAATTGGACAGATTGGACAGTGCCCCGTCGATTTATAGCCCCTATTAATTCTAACCAAGATGATTCCCAGCCTTTTTTTAATGACCGAACGGGGTATTTGTATTTTACTTCTAATCGAGCAGGCTCCGCAGATATTTATCGGGTAAGGGTTGCCAACCCCAAAAGAGATGAAGTATTGGTAAAGGGTAAAATTATCAATTCCTTTACGAATGAACCGATGAGGGGTAAAGTCTTATACGGTCCAGATAATTTAGGCCATTTTTTACGTTATTTTAGATCCAAAAATGGGCAGTTTGAATTTAGAATCCCCAAAGGAGAAACGTTTAAAGTAAGTGCTGAACAGTCTAATTTTTTAAGCCCTCATAAAACCATTATTACCAAAAAAGGGAAATATTATCCTACTCAGGAAATCACTTTATTGATGACGCCTATTCAGGAGAATATGGAAATTAAAATAGCCCCCATCTATTTTAAACAATCTGAATCGACTATTTTGACAAACTCTTATGCTGCTTTAGATAATTTATTAAAGATACTGCAAGATAACCAAGCCATTCACATTCAAATAGATGGGCATACGGAGAATAAAGGCGACCCTCAATTTTTATTAGATTTATCGGAAGCTAGGGCCTTTGCTATTAAACGCTATCTAATGGATAAAGGAATTAATAGTGAACGTTTGGCGACTAAAGGGTATGGGGGGACTAGACCTGTGAAAATTAGTAAGCAGGAGGTTTTGCGGCAGAAGAATCGGCGGGTGGAGATTCGGATTACTAGGGTGGAGTAGTGGAATAGAGTAAATTTAATCTGGAGGATGTCTATGTCCTATTAACACACTTCGTAAATTCATAATTTCTTTCCTATTGGTTTTTAGTCTATTAATGGTAGCTCTTCCAATAGAAGTTAAACCTTCCATTTTTAGTAAGTCATCACTCCATTTAAAATGAGCATGCCAATTATCTTTTCTGGGATGAAATAAAGGAACAGTTTTGTTGGATTTAGGGTCAATAGCTGTAGGGGCAATATATTTAGAACCATTACAGACATCACAAGCTCTTGCCAAATTTTTTAATTTGTTAGAACCATTTTTAGAGGTCGGAATAATATGTTCATTGGTGTGTTTTCCAGGTACATAATCCTCTAAACATTTGCAATACTCACAACATCCTTTAGCTAGTGCTTCTAATTCCTTTTGTAATTTTTTGGAAATATAATGCTTAGTAGCCTGTCCAGTTAATAGTGACGGGTAGATTTTGTCATAAAATTTGTCGAGAACAAGGCAAAATTTCTTTGCATAGCCGTCGCTACGGAAATAAATTTTAACGAAGTTATCGGCAATATTTTATCAAAAGATACCGACAGTATTAACTGGACAGACTACTTAGGCATAAACAGTTTCTCTTGGCATTATTTTTAATCGTACACGCACATCGTCTAGTGAAGTATCCCAAAGTTTTGCTAATTCAAGCATTAATTTTGTTCTTTTTACTGCCCAAGTTCCTGTCACTTTGGTTAATTTTAGAAATTCTTGATTCTCTTCGATACTCATTGTTTCCTGTTCTAACTTATGTGCTAGAATATCATACTTTTTCCAAAATACTTCGGATGGTCCTCCATTTTTAATCTGATGAATTAAAAATTTTTCTTTTCTCTTTTTTTCAGGTGCTTTCTTTTTTTCAAGAATTTTTAATGCCTGATTTACAAAGCCTTCTAAATCAGTAATTTGCAACTGAGCAATACCTTTTAATATATCCTCGATTTTAACTTGACCTGATTTTGTAGGAATGGTTTTTATAACTTACTTTTTTATAAAAATAGGGTTTTTCTATTGTAAGTCAAAATATAAAAATGTTACAATTATTTGATGATAAAATGATTTTAAAAATAAGTTATAGATTTTAGGCAAGATATGATTTGTTCTTATTTCTAAAAACAGTTAAATTTGTTAAAAAAGAGATTATGTCAGCAACTATAAAATTTCCACTCAACGAAGTTCAAATATCTTTACTTAAATTAACTAAAAACCTTTCAGAAGCAGATATAAAGATTTTAAAGAAAATGATTATTGTTTTTAAAGCACAACAATTGGCGGCAATAGCAGATAAAGTATGGGAGGAGAAAGGATGGTCTGAGGAAACTATGCAGACTTTTTTAAATACGCATATGCGGACGTTTTACTCCGAGAATCAGGTTTAATAAAATCTTTAAGTAACTTAGAAAAGAATATTCTTGTAAATAATCATTTATATATTTAATTTTGATTTATGACAGAAACTTTATTAAAGCGAATTACCATTAATCCAGATATTTTATTTGGAAAACCTTCTATAAGAAATATGCGATATTCTGTTGCTATGCTTCTAGATTTACTGGCAGCAGGTATGACAAGTGACGAAATTCTTGAAGATTATCCTGATTTAGAGAAAGAAGACATCTTGGCTTGTTTTGTTTTTGCTTCCAAATTGGTTAATGTCAATAGCATAATGAAAGTAAAAGCTGCCTAATGAAATTTATTGTTGATGCCCACTTCCCTAAAAGATTAGCTACTTGGTTAATTAATAATGGTGATGATGCCATTCATACTACGGACTTACCTCAAAAAAATAATACCACAGATAAAGAAATCATAGAAATTGCTGAAGCACAAGCTAGAATTATTATTACTAAAGATAGTGACTTTATTCAATTTCGTGTAATTCATGGAAAACCTTAAAGGATTCTAATGGTCACAACAGGTAATATTATCAATAAGGTTTTAATTCAGCTATTTGAAGCTAATTTTCCAACTATTCGACAATTATTTGAAACGGGAAAGAGAGTGATAGAAATTGATAATGAGACTATCACAGTTCATGAATAATTGATAGTGTTTTAATTTATCTTTGATTCATGAAATTCTTTGATTTTTATTCCAGATTCCAAAAGTTCTTCATCACTTGTACCAAAATAAGTAGTATGTTGAGTGATGCAAAAAGTAGTTGTATCATTATGGCTTAGTAATAAATATCTATTCTTCTTAGTTCTACCTTCAATTTTAATTCTTTTCCAACTTAAATTCGTAACATTTACTATTCGTTTCCAATAGGCAATAAATTCTTTACTTGTAGCATAAAAAACCACAAATTTTGGTTTTTTTTCTATGATTTTATTTTTTAAATATTCAATTCGACTAGACGTTATTTTTGTTTTATAGACCTTTTTATTTTCTAAATAGGTTAAATTAGAAACTTTAGAATAATCATGTCTGTTATGATTTGATGAGGGTAAAGGAAATAATTCTAAGATAGCATTTTGAGAATCTTTTCTACCAAATTTGTAGGACTGAAATTCTTTTAAAATTTCTTCTGAAACGAATTTTCCTTTTTCAATAGCGAATTGTAATTTTATTAACCCATTCCATGTGGGTTGTAAGTTAGCATTTTTACCTCGAAAGAGATATTTAAATTTATTAGATTTTCCTAACTGATTAGCAAATTCTGAGTGAAACTCATAATTATCTGCAATATTTGGTCTTCCAAGCTTTACCCAACCAGTAACTCTACTTGTTATATCTTTTGCTTCTCCTGCTTCTTCTTTGCCTATGAACCAAATGGGGGCATTAAGATTTCCAAATCCAAAAAAAGAATTAATATAATCCTCTAAATTCTTGTCTTTCATCTGCATTTTTTAAGTTTTATGTGATAATTAAATTGATTGATTTTAGATAAGAAAGACTTATTTTTTATTAAAAACAAGCAAGAAATAGAAAGTGGTAAATAATGATAATAAAAGGGTGTTTTCAATATAGAATTTGGAGAATTGAAAGTTTTTTACTTCTTAAGAATTAAGAAGTATCCTAAATAAAAATAGGGCAGCTGTTTTCCACAGTTGCCCTATAAAATTAAATTTTATTGTTGGAAAAATTAATCAAACCTACTCCTCCACCTTATAAATCTTCTGCCCCAATCGCTTCAACTCCCGATTATCAAACCGCAAGTAATAAATACCACTTGGCAAATCCCTAATATCTACTTGATGTCGAGGATTATTGGTATCTAAAGATAGTGTTTTCATAATCTGACCAAAACCATTGACAACATGAACCTTGGCTAGTTCGTCTAAGGGTTCTAAGAAATGAATAGTCAAATCTTGTTGAACAGGATTTGGATAAACCATTACTTTTTGCTCGTTGTTTGGTTTAACCATAGCCATAGCTATATTGGAATAGCTGTTTTCCATGTTTGGCACAAAAGTTTTGATTCGGTAATAGTTTTCACCGAAGTTAGGGACTTCATCCATAAAGTGGAAGGCTTCCATTGTTTCGCTGATAGGACTTGTTATAGTGCTAACTACTTTGAAATTGATGGCATCGGTACTTCTTTCAATAATGAAATTACCATGATTATAAGGAATTTTACCCTCCCAGTCTAATTCAACTTGTCCTTCTGTTGTTGTAGTTGTTCTAAGGTTTTCGGCAGATGGAAAGGCAGCGCAATCAATAATTGATTTGGTAATAATATTACTTTCCCCAGGGTAACTATTACAACCTCTTCTTCTCGCACAACGGATATAATAAGTCGTTTTAGTAATTACTCCTGGGTCATAATCTGGGGCATTAGAATTGGGGATTTCCATCCAATCTGGTGAGCCAGGGAAGTAGTTCATCGTAATGTCACTTTTTAACCATAAATATTCTAATTGACCAACGCCACCAGTAGGAAAAGATAAATTAGTAATAATTTCAGGATCGCCACTTGGGCCACAAAGTGTTTCATTTTTTCTAATCGAACCACCCAGTAAAACGTTTTGGCAAATACCAGAAGCAGGGAAAAGCCCTAAATCAATCGTTAAGTTGACATCATCAGGTGCTAAAGTAGCGACTTGACTCATATTCATAGCAGGATCAAAATCACTATCTATCGTATCATCTCCACCCGTATCTTGACTCGTAAAGGTAAGCCCAAAGGCATCTACGACGGTTACTTTATAACCACCCGGAGGCAATGGAACTTGA
>CAZXYA010000021.1:0-36270 GCA_964644655.1 uncultured Saprospiraceae bacterium
AAAATCAAAATGTCCACTAGTAAGAATGACTTAATGACCAATGACTAAAAAATAAACTGCCCATTTTCATAAATCATTTCATCATCTGCAAATATCTGCCCTCCATTGACCATATTGCCAATCATATCCCAATGAATGGCCGATTGGTTTTTGCCACCCGTTTGTAAATAAGACTGACCTAATGCCATGTGGACCGTACCGCCAATTTTTTCATCAAACAGAATATTTTTAGTAAACCGATTGATATTATAATTAGTCCCAATGGCTGCTTCCCCAAATCGTCTAGCGCCAGCAGTTTGTAAGATGTTGTCCATAAATTCCTGTCCTCGTTTAGCTTCCCATTTTTCTACATAACCATCTTTTACCCAAAGCGTTACGCCTTCTACTTCATGCCCCATATAGACGGCAGGAAAAGAAAAATGCACCACGCCATTAACAGAATCTTCTACAGGAGATGTATAGACTTCTCCAGATGGCATATTGGTTTGTCCATCCGAGTTAATCCAAGTTCTTCCTTTCGTAGAAAAAGTAATGTCAATACCTTCTCCTTTATATTGAACTTTGTCTTTTTTATTTAATAAATCTACAATTTTCTGTTGATTTTTTCGTCGATTTAACCAAGCCTGTTGTGGGTCTTCAGTAAATAAATTACAAGCACCATAAATAAATTGCTGATACTCCTCTAATGACATATCCGCATTCTGAGCAGCGGCTAAAGTTGGATATTGGCACAAGTTTCTTTTCAGTTCTCTAGTAGCTGTCCGCTCAAAATATCGTTTAGAAATAGGCTTCATCGCCTTACTTCGAATACCTGATTTTCCTTTGGGGATATTTTGATCTTCTTTGAGGTTAAAAGGCGCTCTGATATAAATATAGGCATCAAAAGTTTCCATTGCCATTTTATACATGGGTGGTATTCTTTGCAATTGATGTTCTTTTGCCTCCGTTAAAAATATTCGATTTTTCTCTCTAAAATCTAAGTCAATTTCTACATGTGCCCCTGCCTTAGTGGCAGACCGATAGACTTCTCGAATCAAGGGTTCGGCTAAGGTCGTACTGCGCACATACAATTTATCGCCTGACTTAATTTCTACGCAATAATTCACTAATAAATCAGCGTATTTTTTTAGAATAGAGTCCATAGAAGTGGTTTATTTTATTGGTTGATGGTACCCGATTAACGGTACATGATTGTCCTAAATTACAGTATCTTGTAAACCTGTAAATTTTGTAGTACATTTGAATGAATTATCGTAAGCATTCAATGAAAAAGAATTGATAATTAGTTGTTAGATAGTATGCATTACCCATTTACAAATTTAATCATTTTTTCATATACTCATTGAGTCCTTATGAATTGTAAAAATAAACGATTTCTTGAGAAAATCATACGCTAGTGGAAAATGAAGGATTAATAGATAAAATAACCAACTCTTTTAGTGTAGAGATGCCTGTAGTTCAGACGATGGATGACTATTTGGACAATATCCTACCACTAATTCGACCGTGGAGTGAAGACTTATACGAGGAAGATTATTATATGAATACTCGTTTTTTAGAAGTGCGAGACGATGAGCACTTCCATGAAACCATCCTTTATATTTTTCGACCAAAAGGGGAATTAATGGTTGTTCGAGATGGCGACATTTCTAGCGCCCGCTGGAAAACGCTTCCCAATTCCAATACCATGATTTTAGAAGCTGGCAATCGAAGTGAATTGTACGATTTAGCTTTTATGAATGCCGATTTTTTTATTCTGCGTAAACATGGCGATCAAGCACGTAAAGGCATGCGTAAGTATTTTGTCCTAGGCAGAGAAAGTCTTGTTGGTCGCTTAGAGTGGCGAGATATGATGGAGCTGATGTTTAACTTATATCGAGGTAATTCTAGTGTGATTGTTTATGTGGCTGTTTTGGTGGTGATAGTGGCGGCTATTATTATTTTTTCGATACTTTAAGAACTATGTTTCCATATATTTCTGATACCCCAGCCAAAACCTATCAACATACCCTTTAGAAACAGGAACTATTCCCTCATTAGGTAAAAATAATTTACCACCGACTTTTTTTACTTGAACCGTTTCCACATTGGCTAAATTGACCATAAAGGAATTATGGGTTCTTAAAAAAGAAGGGTATTGAAATTCTTGTTCAAAATCTTTTAATAGAATAGTCGCTAATATTTTTTTATCCCTAGTAATCAAATTGGTGTACATCCCATCTGCTTTTAAATAGAAAATATCCTTCAACAAAATTTTCTGATACTCTCCATTATCTTTTAATAAAATACAGTTGGGAAAACATAGTAACCTAGCATGATTCTGCTTTGTCAAAGGAAATTCAACGGTTGTAAGGTTGTTTTTTTCTTTTAACTGTACTACTTTCTGTACCGCCATTTCAATTTCTCGTTGCAAGGTTTTCATTTGATAAGGTTTTTCGATAAAAGCATAAGGTTTTGAATCCAATGCTTTCTTAAAAACAACATCATTTCCATAAGCGGTTATATAAATAATGATGATATTTTGATACAATGCTTGCAAGGCATTTCCTACCTCAATCCCATCAATAGGTTGTCCAAATAAATTTATATCCAATAAGGCAATGTTGGGCGCTTCTTGTTTTGCTGAGGCTATTGCTTGTACGCCCGTATGAACGACACCCGTAATTTTAAAGCCACTTTTTTTTAATTGTAAACTAAGGGCTTTCGCTTGTAAAACATCATCATCTAAAACAAGTACGGAATTTATTTGTTGGATTGTTTCAGGCACATTCATTGTATTGAAGGTTTAGATAAAATAGGTGTCAGGTCAGGCAACCAAAATGCAGAAAATCTTCCGCTCTGTAGTGCTCTTTAAAAACGGTTCAAAAATAGTTTTATATTTTTAAATTGCAACTTATTGATTGTCAGTAGTGTTTTTAGTTTTAATTGTCATTTTGTAGCTATTCAGAATCGAGAGCAGAGAGTAGAGAAAAGAGATTAAACCTAGAATAACTGCAAATTATTGAAGCTAAAACTCAACGAATTTAAGGTTTGCTTAGGTTTTATCTCTATTCTCTCAATGAAATGGTCTCTATTCTCTAATCTACTGAACAGTTACGTCATTTTAATTTTAATTCATTCTTTACTATGCCACTAGTTTCCCTTGTGGAATATCAAAAGGCAACAAAATTTGTACAACAGCACCTTCCTCATTAAACGTTTTTAGCACCCCTTTTCCTGATTTATAGACAAACATTTCGACAATTGATTTCAACCCAAAAGAATCAATTTCCTCCAAGGAAAAATCTAGGGGAAACCCAGGACCATTGTCTTTTACTTCTAAGAACAACTGTTCTTCCTTTGCTTTGATATGTACAGATAATTTAGGATTTGTATTCCTTCGGGTAAAAGCGTATTTAGTAGAATTAGTCACCAATTCATTGATTATCAATCCTATATCAGTTGCATGATCCATTTCTATATCCAATTTTTGAATATCTAGAGTGACCTTCGCGTCTTCACCGACAATATATTGCACCAAATCACTAACATATTCCGCTATATTAACCATTGTTAACTGCTGCTGTTTTTTAGCATATAATTTTTGATGCACAATTTTGATCGTATCAATTCTGCCTTGCAAGGCATTAAAAGATGCTTTTGCTTTTTTATCTTCAATTTCATCCTCTTGCAAAAAAATCAGCGAGCTAATCTGTTGCAAATTATTTTTGATTCGATGATTTAATTCTCGGTGAGACAAGTTTAATTGCTTTGTTCTCAATTGTAATAAATCTTTGGTTTTTTCCAATTCCGTATAGGCTTTGGATACTTTTTGCTTTTCTTTATTCATACGATTAGTAGCTAAGGCTAATAAAATAATTCCTAAAATGGAGATAGTCGTCAATATTTTCAACCAACTCTCTGTCTGAATTTTCTCTTGTCGCAATTGTTGTTGTTGGTTAATTAGGTTTTCATTTTGCAAGGTTACATAAGCCCCTTTTTCTTCTAAAGAATCTATTGTAAAGTTTAATGATTTGGTTGCTGTTGTTAGTACTTCATTTTGTTTAATTCTCTTTTCAGCAGTAAGTCTTAAATCTTGTAGTTTATCTTGGGCTTCATTAAATTCAATAACTTTTAAATCAAAATTCCTCTGTAATACCGCTAAATTATTTTCTTGAAAGTCGATAGCAAATTTTAACTGTTGGCTATTCTCATTTTTGTCGAAAACAATATTAGAGATAGAATCTATTTCCAGTCTTTGCTCCTTTATTTTCTCATTCCGTTGCTCTATGGCTACTTCTTTTGCAGTAGCTGTTTGATTTAGGGAATCTATTTGATTTTCAAGTTGTGTAATAATTGAAGCGACATCTTTTTTTACTGCATCTATTCTATTTTTTTGTAGGTCTAATAGCGACTGGTTAATGTAGGCAATCAATTGAGATACTGGGGATTCGTTCCAACCTTTTCTTCTAAAAAAATCATCGAATGTATTGGTATTTAATAATATTAGTCGGTGTTGTTTTTCTAATTTGAATATATTTTTTTGATAACTTCTGTATAAATTTCTCAGTCTCAATGTCTTTCTATCTTTTCGATATTTTTTTCCTTTTTGATCAGTTTCCGTTTTATATGCTTCAAATAAAGTGTGTTGAGTTGTCCTTAATGCTTCAAATAAACTGTCATTCGTGATTTGCGTCTCCTTTAATTTTACTAGATTACCATGAAATTCTTCAAAAAATGTTTTGAGGGTTTTCTTTTCTGCTTTAATTCCTTTTTGATCGGTTCGTTGAATTTCAAGGGCGAGTGAATCAATAATATTTTTAAACAGCACTATTTCTTCACTCACTTGATAATTTTGAATATCCTGATGCAGTAAAGAAAAATCATTAATTCTTTGGCTATCTCTCTTAATCAATTCCAATTGACCATATACATAGCTCTGTCCCAATAAGAATAATAATAGCAAAAGTAATTTTTTCGGCATGCGCTAATATTTATATGCACAAAATAGCAAAATTTGAGGGAAAGGGGTAAATTGTTAAAACAAGATTTGCTGCTCCTGCTTCTTCCTCCCCTAATCCAACAATACTTGGAAAGATTGGAATTGTAGAACATTTTGAAAGAAGTATAGGTCGATCTAAATCAGCATTAAAAATTCCTTCCTTAGTCACCTCAATAAAGACAGTATTATAACCAGCATAAGTAACTTCTATTATCCAAGGTAAGGGGTGGTCACTAGTCAATTGATAATGTCCATCTATATTTGTAGAAGCTCCAATCGTTGTTCCTTGTATGATAATGTTAGCGCTAATTAATGGTTCTTCTAACTCTTTGTCTTTAATTGTACCACTAATCGTTGTTTGCGCTACTACCGTAATAGTTAGTAAAGTACTAAAGCTTAGCAAACAGCTTATTTTTTGTAAAAGTGTTTTTTTCATTTTTTATGAATTTTAGGTTTATTATATTTAAGGGATGAATCAACATAGATATATCCCTTCCAATCTATGTCAATTCATCGGCAAACAACTAATGGTGAATTTTCATTTGGTTACTTGAATTGTTTTTATAGAAACGATTAGTTGTAATACTTGAGGCAAAATTAGTGGTCGGAACTATCTAAATCAGAAATGATTGGTGGTTGGTTGGTTTTTATTGGTGAATGACGCTTTTGAAAATGATTTTTTGAGGACGAGCAAAAAAATAGTATTTACCATCTTTAGCTAATTCATAGATAAGTTTAGTTTTATCAACATATATTAAATCTCTTCTTCTTATTTCTGAAAAAGTCTGTATGCTAATTGGTAGTTTTTTCATATTATTATCACTCGTTTAGACAAATGTAAGCATTTTTCAGCAGTTTAGTTATGATTTCCTAGTCCTTTAGCCGTCTAGTATTTCTGGACAATTCAGGGCGTTGTATTACTGTTGATATATAAAAAAGCCTTTCCAAACCGAAGTCCAAAAAGGCTTTTTATTATAATCAAGTAAAGGCATTAGCATCCATATATCAAATACTATTAGCCATTTATAGATAGTCGGATAAAAAAGGGAGATTAAGAAAATATTTAAAGTATTCTCTAGTTCATTAAATCCGTTGCTAATATTAATCCGTTGTTAAAAAAACTTAGCAACGGATTAAATTAGCAACGGATTTTTATCAATTTTTTATCTGACGCTCTATACTATTTTAATTATTACAGAAAAAGAACAAGTTACCACAAGTCTTCATAAAGTACACATCACATCCGTTCGCAGAAGCTACTTTGAATGCAGCTAAATCTCTATCTCTTTTAGCATTCAATTGTACATACTGAATACGGTGACGTTTCGTATAGCCCATGTTTCCAATCATGCCATTAGGAATCGTAGTATCACTAAAAAGACCTTCTGAAGCATCGGCAAAACCGTTAGCATAACCTAAATCTTTAAATAATTCATCTAAGAAAGCGGCATCTCTAGTGCTTCTATTATATCGGCTTTCTAATTTATTGTAGAAACCAGCGGCATCTAAAGTATGCGAATTTCCAAATTGAGGTCTTGCCCCTAGCGTATGAATTTGCTTTGGCGTTGCATCTAGAGGTAAACTCAACATACCCGCACTAGTGCAAACACAAACTGGTATAATTGGCGCTGGTGCTGGTGGTATTTTAAGAGGAACCTTAGTCGCTTTATCACCTGAACAATCAATCATCGTAGCAGGAAGCGGGAATTTTTCTGATTCTCGACCATCCTTATAAGCAATCAATTCATAATCTTCAAAACAATGAATATTGTCAAAGGTAAATGTACCATCATCTCCTGCAATAACTTCTCTTTTCTCACCCGTTGTTAAATTGTGTAAAACAATTTTAGACCCTGGTAGAATTATTCCACTTCCTAATTCTGAGACATCCCCTGCTAAACTATAAGCTCTAGGGGTCAAAGGCACAATATAAGTAGAAACCATCGCTAAGTCTTTAGCTGCTACTTCTTTGCTCCAAGGTTCATAGCCTTCTTTTTCTACATTAATGGTATAAGTTTTGCGGAACTTAATACCATCTGGTTGAGCAGCACCTTCCCCATCCGCTATAAAAGCTAAAGCGGAAGCAGCTATGGACGCATCTGTGATACTAATTTTAGAACCAGGTAAACGCTCCGTAGTAGTCGCATCTTCTACTGCTAGAATAACAGGAATTTTATTGACTTTCCAACAATAGAGGTCATCTTTTCCTTGTCCACCATCTCTATTAGAGGTTAAATAACCGCTTTCTCCATCTGCATTTTCCACATAACCTAAATCATCTTGTCTAGAATTAAAAGGAGCGCCTAAGTTCGTCGCTGTCCATGCACCTCCATTCATTTCGCCTTGATAAATATCTAGTTCTCCTAAACCGCCTGCTCTACCAGAAGAGAAGTATAAGGTACCATCATTGGCAATAGAAGGAAATAATTCATGAGCAGCACTATTAATCGGTGCGCCTAGGTTCACGGGAGTACCCCAAGTTTCTCCTTCTTTTGTAACTTTCCAAATGTCCATGCCCCCTAAACCGCCTGGTCGGTTAGACGAAAAATAGAGCGTTTGACCATCTGCAGAAAGGAATGGATGAGTCGTTTCAAATTCTAGGTCATTGAATGGTAAATCGTCACCAATCACCCATGTATTTTCAGTAGACACCGTTGCCGTAGATAATTTCATGGTCTTTCTTCTATCCCTATCGCTTCTAGGCTTAGTATTATTCTGAGAAATAATCATCATTTTGCCATCTGGGCTGAAGGTAGCAGCCCCTAAATTAACCTTAGTACTAAAGTTATTAGGCACAACTTCACCTGGTCCAAAACTACAATCACCATCCGTTTTCATTTGTGCAAAACGAAGGTTCTGAAAACGGCAAGTATCACATTTATTATCCTTAACATTGGTGTTATACATGATACCATCACCAAAAGGAACTGCCACAAAATCCTCACTCGGTGTGTTAAGCATTCTTAGATTCGTGACAGATACTTCTTCTAACTCCGCTTGACCAAAAGCAGCCAAAGACAAAGCAAGAAAAAGTAACGTTAATATATTTTTTTGAATCATGATAAAAATCAATTTTGAATGTAAATTATTCGAATTTTAATTATCGTCATTTAGGCGCTTAAAATTTCTAACTTACATTTATTATAGAGTTTGATTAAAAGTAACGTAGATTACTAAGATTTTTACTGTAATTACCAAAAGCGTAAGACAATAAAAATTCTAGCGAACCATTGGAATAATTTCTAATATCACTTGTCGTAAAATCATAAGCAAAACCTGCTCTTAAATTATCCGTTAATTGATATTGAATTAAACCAGCGACGGAGTCCTCTAAACGATAATTTAAACCAACCCATAATTTATCCATGAAAACCAAGTTGGCATTGATGTCAAACTCAAAAGGCGCATTTTGGCCTTGAAAGCTAATCAAAGCACCTGGCACTATTTTTACATTATTGGTCAAATCTTTGGCGAACCCTAGCATTAAATAGTAGGTATGAAAATCATTTCCATCTCCCGAAATATTCTCCCTTTGGAAAAAAGAATTATTCAATAATTGAGGCACAGATAATCCAATATAAAAATTATCATTATGGGTATAATATAGCCCAGCTCCAAAGTTCACTTTTGTTTGAGAAAATTCTTCATTCCCATTAAAAATAGTTAGATCCCCTGCATCTAAAGGGTTGGTCAAGTTATAATTGGCATCACCAAACTCTAATTGAAGCCCTAAACCTGCACTTAATTTTCCCTTTTTAGAAACTTGAAATTTATAAGCATAAGCTCCGTCCAAGCGGTTACTGTTAAAAATCCCTGCTTCGTCAGCAGTAAACCCAAGTCCAAAACCACCTCGACCACATTGAATGGGCGAATGGTAATTAATGGTGCCCGTTTTAGGTGCTTTGCCATCTGCAAAACCGCCTGTCCATTGACTTCGATAGATGGCATTGATTACGGGTACGCCGCCACTCCCTGCATAAGCTGGATTATAAGCCAACTTATTGAATAAATAATTGGTGTACTGCACATCATTTTGCGCCATCGCCATAAGGCTAAAAAGCAGGAAGGCAGTTGTATATATAATTTTTTTCATTTTAATAATTTTTTCAATTTTAAATGATCGAAATTGTTTGACTGTTAAATTGTTATATTGTTAATTAACAATACAGCAATTAAACAAGTCAACACACTTTCTACCTTACCTAGCAATAGAAACGCAACCAGAAGTTGGTTCTGGAGCATTAGCTCCTAATTCTTCAAAAATATAGTAGTAAGGACCAGGAGGTAAATCTGCATTATCATGCGTTCCGCCCCAATCATTATTATAATTCTCTGCTTCAAATACTAAGTCTCCCCAACGATTGAATATTTTTAAACTCACATCTGTAAAATTGGAACACTCAATAATTAACATATCATTCAGACCATCCCCGTTTGGAGAAATAACATCTGGGACTATACAATCCAAATTACTTGGATCTTGATTCACCGTAATATTTACCGTTGCTTGGTCACAAGGAAGATCTGGACAGGCCGTATTACATAACTCGTAGACAATTTGATCGCTGCCCACAAAGCCTTCATTAGGCGTATAATTAATATTACCAAATTCATCAATAGTCCCTGTTCCATTAGATGGTCCAGAAATAACCGTTACGGAACCATTATTAGGCGTATCATTACTTGCTACATTTCCTGTTACTGTTTCTGTATTTAGAATAGTAAATCCATCATCCGTCGCTATAGTAACTGGTGGCATTGGAATATCAATGGTTAAAGAAGTCGAGGAATATTCACCACAAGATTCATTAGACAAAGTCCAAGTGACCACATCTCCATCTTCTAATCCTATTACTTCTGTAATTGGGTTAGTGGCATCCATAAATATCACATCTGAATTACTACTTGACCACATACCTGTTCCTTCTGTTGGCACAGCCGCCTCTAAAGAAGTAGGTACCATTCCTCCACATTCATCTTGCATCAATTCCGTTAAGATCATCGCTTCCTCTGTAGGTCTTGGTGTAACCGTCAGGTCAACTGCATTAGACGGTTCGCTTGGACAACCACCATCTTCTTGGGCAATAACCGTATAAGTATTATCTCCTGCCATGCCATCGGTTGGGATGGCAATTGTTCCTTCCATCCCACTAGCAACTGTATTTCCAGCCGCATCTGAAACCGTATAAGTTGTATTTGCTTGTGGATTAGCTACTGTAATAGTAGCAGCCGTTCCTTCACAAACTGGACCTTCGCTAATGCTTACCGTTGGCGCATCAGGTCTTGGTGTTACTTCAACCGTTGTTGGAGGAATCGTTGCTGGGCAACCATCTATAGTAACGGTTACAGTATAATCCCCTGCATCTGCTTCGGTAGCTACATCAATTACTGGATTTTGTTCAGTAGAGCTGAAACCATTTGGTCCTGTCCATTCAAAAGCCGCTCCTGCTACATCAGTCACCATTAAATTAATCGGGTCACCGATACAAACTGGGCTATTTGAAGAAGCCATCACTCCTTCTAAATTTTCACTAAGCGAAACAGAAACTGGCTCTGATGGATCAGAAGGGCAAGAGCCATCTCTTACCACTACTGTATAATCACCCGCATCCCCTTCTTGGAAATCTTCAATAGCAAGGGTTGGTTCCATCGTATTGGCGACTACTTCGCCATTTAATAACCAATCATAAGTAATAGCATCTCCTGTTGCTTCCGCCGTATTCAAAGTAACTGTTTCTCCTGGGCAAGCACTTTCTGTATCAGAAGTAATGGACGGAGTAGCAGGTTGTGGATTGATTTCTAAAGTAGTTGGACCAAAATCAGTTGGACAACCATTCAAAGTGACCACGACCGAATAATCTCCATTATTATCAGCCGTTACATTTTCTAAAGTAATGGTAGCATCTGTTGAAGTAAAGCCATTTGGTCCGGTCCATTCATAAGTCGCTCCTTCTGCCTCTGGTGCAGTTAATGTAACCGTTTCTCCTTCACAAACACCGCCAGCTGGTTCCATCGTAATGTCTCCTTCAAGAGGTGGTTGAACAGTAATTTCAATCGGATCAGATGGATCAGAAGGGCAACCACCGTTATTTACCGTTACCGTATAATTACCTGCATCTGCTGGGGTAGCTGCTACAATCACTAAATCAGATTCATCCGTAGTTTCAACGGATACACCTTCCAAAAACCATTCGTAAGTTATATTATCGCCAGCTACAGGGTCTGTACTTAAAGTAAAGCCTTCCCCTGAACAAACAGTCGTTGGATCTGCTGAAATACTTGGCGTAGCTGGCTTAGGGGCAACTTCTACCGTTACTGGACCAACTGTATTTGGACAACCATTTTCATTGGTGATAATCACCATATACTCCCCATTATCCTCAGGTGTAGCCCCAATAATGGTCGTTTCTGGAGTATTCCCTACAACGCCATTCGGTCCCGTCCATTCATAAGTAAAGCCTTCCAATTCATCAACGGATAAAACAACATCCGTTCCCTCACAAGCTGGATTTTCCGCTGGTGAAGAAGAACTTGCTGTTACATCAGGTAAACCACCAGACGCTACATCTATTGCTACATCATTAGAAGGTAAAGAAGGACAACCATTTAAAGTAACCGTTACTTGATAGGTCCCTGTATTGGTAAATACTAAATTTTCTATCACTAAACTTGGGCGATTAGTCGTCGCCAATGGATCTACTCTTCCTTCTGGGTTGGTAAAGGTCCAAGTATAAGTTGCTCCATCAACTGGTGTTGCCATAAATTCTAAGCGATCCCCTTCACAATGAATATCCTTATCGACTGTCAACTCAGGTGCATCTGGTCTTGGTGAAATCGTAATCGTCACCCCATTAGAAGCATCACTTGGGCAACTTCCTCCCCCTAAAGCAACCACCGTATAAGTTCCTGCTTGGTCATCCATTAATGGATCTAAGGTTAAACTTGGATTATCGGTAGTAGCTACTACCATTGACGTACCATCTGCTGTGGTGAGCGTCCATTCGTAAGTTGTATTGACATCGCCTGCTGGGGTTGCATTTAAAGTAATAGCCTCTCCTGCACAAGCTCCATCGGCAGAACTAGTTAAAGTAGGCGTTGTTGGTTTTGGAGCAACTGTTATTGCTACACCATTAGATGCGCCACTTGGACAAGCACCTCCACCACTTGAAGCAACAACGGTATAAGTTCCCGTTTGATTAGCTGCTATATCGGGCAAAACTAGAGTTGGTTCATTAGTCGTGCTAACCACCGTCGCATTTCCATCTGCTGTGGTGAGCGTCCATTCGTAAGTTGTATTATCTATTGCTTCTCCTGCACTTAGCGTAACCGTTGTCCCTTCACACACATCTGTTTCATCTGCTGTTAATACAGGGGCAGTTGGACTAGGGCTTACGACTATATTAACCGTATTAGAAATACCAGAAGGACAAGTATCTCTTGTAACCACTAAGGTATAAGCTCCTGAATTAGCTACAGTAACAGCATCTAAAGTGAAAGATGGTTCATTGGTTACAAATTCAGAAGTTCCTGTTGCACCAACCGCCGTCCAAGTATAACTTACATTACCTCCTGTTACTGCTGTAGTAGAAATAGTTAATGATTCGCCTTCGCAAAGATCCGTTGCACTCGCTGTTAAAACAGGTACATCCGGGGCTTCACAAGCTTCATCTATTTGTTGAAAATCAGGCACCCCATTTTCATCTGTATCGGTTGGAGTAGAAGTAGTTCCTTCTGTAGCTTGTCCAAAAGGATTAACCGTTGGGACACCTGTGCCAATTATTCCATCTCCATCTGGATCAGATAAGCCTCCTTCAATTACATCATTAATCCCATCTCCATCCGCATCTAAATCTCTAAAATCTCCAGGACCATCTCCATCAGTATTGACTAAAGGCGTATTTGGTACGACTGTTCCATTTGCATCTGCTATAGCAATACCATTTGCATCAACTGTAATAGGGCCAGTTCCAATAAATCCATCATTATCGCCATCTGGATTAATATTTTCTACAGTATCGTTGATACCGTCATTATCTGAATCTAAGTCATGCCAATCTCTTACGCCATCTGTATCTGTATCTGGTGGTAGAATAATAGGATCTCCTGTAGTCATTACTGGTGGTAATCCATCTAGATTGACTGTTGGAATATTTCCATTACCATCATCAATTCGACCATCTAAATTAGTATCGCTGCCTTGATAGCCTCCTTCAATAACATCTAAGATACCATCATTATCGGAATCCAAATCATGCCAATCTGGCACCCCATCACTATCCCAATCCATTGGAAGAGGAATGCCTGTTCCATCTCCATTTACATTGATAACAGGAGCAATGCCATTCTCGTCTACGGCTGGTGGATTGCCATTACCATCATCTATTCGACCATCCTGATTAGAATCTGAATCAATATACCCTGCTTCTATTACATCTAAAATACCATCATTATCCGAGTCCAAATCATGCCAATCGGGAACACCATCTCCATCCCAATCTATTGGCAATGGAATACCTTGTCCATTTCCATTTGGATTGATAACAGGAGGGATACCATCTGAATTTACCGTAGGTACATTTCCAGTACCATCATCTATTCGACCATCTTGGTTCGTATCCGAACTCGCATAACCTGCCTCTACTACATCTAAGATGCCATCTTGATCTGAATCTAAATCATGCCAATCTGGAACATTGTCTCCATCCCGATCTGGAGGAAGTGGAATCCCCTGTCCAGTTATTGCTGGATCAATTAAAGGTACTAAACCATCAGCATTTGCGCCACCATCAATTCGACCATCTTGATCGCTATCTGAACTAGCATAACCAGCTTCTACAACATCTAAAATGCCATCATTATCAGAATCCAAATCATCATGATCAGGAATCCCATCACCATCAAAATCCCAAGGCACATAATTCGCAACTGCCGTTGGCGAATCATTTGTTTCTAAGCCGCTAAAAAAACCATTTGCTCCAAAAACACTTGGGTCACCATCTATTACTCCATTTCCATCTGTATCAGCCTGATTATGTCCTGCTTCGACCAAATCACTAATGCCATCATTATCTGAATCTAAGTCAAAATGATCAGGCACATTATCTCCATCTGTATCATAAATGCCACTAATTTGATCACAAACGCCATCAGCATTAGCATCAGTACAATTATTATTTACCGCTGCATCATTGGCATCAAGGTAATTTTGTACCCCATCACCATCTTCATCGCCACTTGGATCTAAGCCACTTGGCAAACAAGCAAATCCTCCATCTGGATGACAGAATTCTAATAAATCAGGAACACCATCATTATCATCATCAATATCCACAATGTCTGGAATACCATCATTATCATGATCTTCTGTAAATGAACAATCTGCTTCAATATTAATAGCTAAAGTCCCTGTACCAAAATTACTAGCTTCTATGAAAGCCCATTGGTCCAACATGTTTTGATTCCCAAAACCATTATCATAGGTAAAAGGGAGCGTAGTTGGTAAAGCATTATTAGGAGTACCACCACCACTTACAGCCCCACCTATATCTGTGTGGTCATAAAAGAAATTGCCATCAGGGCTATCAGGACCGTTTATTCTAGTAAAAGTAACTCCACCAACGTTATTTTCAATATCTGCTAATAAGACATGAATTTCTCCACCTCTTACCGTTAAATTAAAATTAAAATCAAAATTAGGATTGGCAGGAATAATAGCCCCTGTGCCATCTGTACCGTCCCAAAAAATTGAATCGACACCAAATCTAACATTCTTAGTTAATAGAAGATCCGTTGGATCATCAAAAGAGCCGTTATTATCTAAATCGAGCGACAAAAATGCTTGACCTGCTATACGAGCTTCAAAAATAAAATTACCACCAGCGCCTTCTTCTGCCACTAAGTCTCCAGAACAAGTACCATTAGCTGGCAAAATTCCACTAAACGTAAATGGTCTAGCCTCTGTCTGTTCAGGAGGCAGTTGATTCAATAGCCAAGTAGTATGGATATTTTGTCGGCTAGGGTCAATATCTGTTACTAAAGCAGAAGTTGGTAAATTAGGGTCTGGCGGGCTAAAAAAGATTTTATTATTAGAAAGCGGTCCAGCATCTTCTGCCTGTGGATCAAATAAGTAAGTCTCTCCTGTTATCCAATTATCTATATCCGTAGATCGATTAATCGGTCCACCTTCTTCGATAACATCTGCTCCTATATCAGCCGACATATAAATGGGAACTATATCACCATCAACCAAGCCTAAATTATTAGAGTGAATAGGAAAGCCCCAAGGATCTGTCTCTTCAAAATTCACTTCGTATTGAAAGCCTCCAACAGTTAATATATAAAAAGTTGGGGAAGTAGATCTTTCTGCTCCAGGTTGGCTATTGCCATCTAAAATAGAAATATATTCGTTGGAATAAAGTCTACCTGATATTGCGGTTCCCCCATTATCTCCTGCACCTCCTTGTGTCACCGTTACATCCCATGCCAAAGCAACTCTTTGGTCAAAAACATTAGTATTAGGTTGATTGGCAGCTCTAGTCCAAGGATCTCCATTCAATAAATTACTTACAAATCGTTGTCGTTGCGGGTCAGGGTATCTCAATCGGATACTCCAAACACCTCCTTGTCCAGCTGGAACAGGCACAATTCCTGGGCTATAGCCAGCACCACCAGTTGGCCCATTTAGCTCCTCTACATCATTAAAAATAATAGCGGTATTTCCACTACCATCAAAAGTAGCTACCATTATTCCACTAGGGTTATACACCTCAATTGTTCCACCATTAATGCCGACATGACTAGAGCCAACATTAATAAATTCACCATCAGCGGCATAAACCTTTAATTGTTGATTTTGCTCAACATTATAAAAAAGTCGATGTCCAGGGTAATTCCTGAAATTAATAGACCCTTCCGCAAAAAGAAAGGCGTTACTTGTTATAAGTAACATAATTACCATCAGCAAACATCTGATGGGGGGTGGGTAAAATAATCGCTTCATAATCAAAATTGATTGTTTTATAAATTTAGGATATTATTTATGCAAAAGCCAATCAACTAAATAGTAGTTGATAATTTCCTAAAGTGATTTAAAGAAATTAATGTAAAACAAGTGTGGTACTAAAGCCTTGTGGAAAGGTCGATATGCAAACCAATTCCTTATAAGATAGATGTTTTGCTACTAAAAAGATATAGCATAAACACACAAATTGTTAAATGCTAGACTGCTGGTTGTCTGTAAGTTAGGTAGGCCAATAGGCCTATTTAGCAATTACGCTCTTTTTTGTTTGGTCCAAAAAGGGTTTATTTTTTGTTGCTAAATAGATTTATAAGTAATTCGTTGCCGTAAAATAGGAGATAATTTCAAATTGACAAAACACCAAAAAAGGTGTTTTTTTTGCTTATATTAAAAATCGTTATTTTTTGGATTACAAATACTGATTATGAGCAAAATATAAGCCAATATTATTTATATGCAACAAATAAAATTATTTAACAAAATATCGTTTTGCTAAAATTTATCACTTTAGATACGCAAAAGACAAAGGGTAGGGTTTCAGAAAGATAGAAATAGATGTAAAATTTAAGTGTTGGGGCTTGTTATATTATTATTGTTTTTAATTTGAGAGGGTTTATTAGACCGTTTAAAAGTTATTTATATTTCTGTTCGGCGACTTCGCTGCTTCGCAAAGAGATTTTTAAGGGGGTGATTTTTACAGAAAACTAAATTATAATAAGTCGTACAACAATAGCAGAGCCCTTGATTAATACAAAGGCTTTGCCAATCGGTAACTAATTCTTATTCGGGATATATCGAGGGGGCATTCTGTTCACAATTGAACATGTATATAGTCATCATGCCGTACTGCTCCGCACCCGTGAAATCTTATCTTATTTTCTTTTTGTAAGCCTAATCGTTGCTTAAGACCTAGTTCTATGAATATCTATTGAACAATAATTTTTTGTATCAAGTATTCATTTTCATCCAAAAGATGCAAAAAGTAGATACCTTTAGATAAATCAACAATATTTATTTTATGATTTAATCCTGTAAAATCAGAATTATAAACTTCCTTTCCATCAAAAGCAATTAATCGCACTCATAGACGCCTGATATTCTTTACTAAATATCGGATTGACATTCACTTCTAAATGGTCGGTTGTTACGGTCTTCGTTAGTTTAGTACCTGCGGCATCATATGTCCATTCGAGTGTTCTCAAAATGACAATAGCCATCTACTTTTTAGTAAATGGCTATCGAAATTTGTCAACTTATAGCAGGACTATACAGTAACCGCTCACGCAAAAAAACACCTCACCGCCTTAAAATCAGCCAAACCAATAAAAACCGCTTTGCGCTTTGATTTTGAGTTAGTCCCCTATGAATATTTATGGGGATTGGTGATAGAAAATATGGGAAAAAAACATACTAGATATAGAAAACGGTAAGAAAAATACATTTCTTACCGTTTTTCATGGCTATAGGGGAAATCAAATCCTTAGCCCAAAGCAATGGCCAAAACCTCCTCCATGCGCTCTACATAATGAAATTGCACGCCATTAATATAAGCGGCATTAATTTCTTCCACATGCTTTGCGTTCTCCTTACAAAGGATAATATCTTTGATGCCTGCTCTTTTGGCGGCCAACATTTTTTCTTTGATGCCACCTACGGGTAAGACCTTTCCTCGAAGGGTAATTTCTCCCGTCATGGCTAAGTTTGGTTTCACTACTTTTTTAGTAAAGGCAGAGGTTAATGCTGTTAGCATGGTAATACCAGCAGAAGGGCCATCTTTTGGCGTCGCTCCTTCTGGTACGTGAATGTGAATATCATATTCGCCAAATACTTTGGCATCAATACCTAATTCATCTGCATGGGCTTTGATAAAACTCAAGGCAGTTTGGGCGGATTCTTTCATGACTGCGCCTAAATTTCCAGTCAACTGTAGTACTCCTTTTCCTTTACTTAAACTGGTTTCAATAAATAGAATATCGCCACCGACAGAAGTCCATGCCAAACCAACTACTACGCCAGGGACTTTGGATCGTTGATAACGATCTCTGGAAAATTTAGTAGGCCCCAAAATAGTTTTCACCATTTCTTCGGTCAAGCTGATGTCGTACGCTTCTTCCATCGCTACTTTTTTGGCGGTAGCTCGCATAACACCTGCAATTTGTCGATTTAAGGAACGGACACCTGATTCTCTGGTATAATCCTGAATTATTTGTTTGATAACCTTGGTCGATAATTTTATATCTTTTGCTTTTAAACCATGTTCTACCCTTTGTTCCCGAATCAAATGTTTTTTAGCAATTTCTATTTTTTCTTCCAAAGAATAGCCACTAATACTGATAATCTCCATTCTGTCTCGCAGGGCAGGTTGGATGGTATTTAAAGAATTAGCGGTTGCGATGAATAAAATTTTAGATAAATCGTATTCAACATCTAAATAATTATCGTGGAAAGTGGTATTCTGTTCAGGATCTAAAACTTCTAATAATGCAGAAGAAGGATCGCCTCTAAAATTGGAGCCGACTTTGTCAATTTCATCCAAGATGAAAACTGGATTAGAAGATTTTACCTTTTTTAGAGATTGAATAATTCGACCGGGCATAGCACCGATGTAAGTCTTTCTATGTCCTCTGATTTCTGATTCATCGTGCAAGCCGCCTAAAGACATCCGCACAAATTTTCTAGACAAAGCATTGGCAACTGATTTACCGAGAGAAGTTTTACCAACGCCAGGAGGGCCAACCAAACATAAAATTGGCGCCTTCATGTCGCCCTTCAACTTCAAAACTGCCAAATGTTCTAAAATTCGGTCTTTTACTTTCTCTAAACCAAAATGGTCTTTATCCAAAACTTTTTTGACCTTCTTTAGGTCAAAATTATCTTCGGTATAAACGCCCCAAGGTAAATCTAGCATCAATTCCATGTAATTCAACATTACGGAATACTCCGCTACTTGTGGGTTTAATCTTTTTAATTTTTTAAGGTCTTTGTCAAAAACTTCTTTCACTTCTTTAGGCCACTTCATTTTAGCTGCTCGATCTCTTAATTTGCCATATTCTTGGTCTTGTGGATTATTCCCTAATTCTTCTTGAATCGTTTTTAATTGTTGATTCAAGAAATAATCTCTTTGCTGCTTTTCTAAATCTGTTCTAACCTTATTTTCTATTTTATCTTTCAATTGCAATAATTGCAATTCATTATCCATTTTTACCAATACGGCTTCTGCCTTTTTGCTCAAATTATTGATTTCTAAAATTTGCTGCTTGGCAGGAACATCAATCCCTAAATTAGAAGTAATGAAATTTAGTAAAAAAGCACCATTATCAATATTCTTGAGCATGACAGAAGCTTCCGACGGAATATTCGGAGCTAATTTGATAATCTGCTGTGCTAGGTCTTTGATAGAAGCAATTGTTGCACTAAATTCAAGTTGATTATCTGCCTTAATCGTTGAAATCTCTTTGATGGTCCCAGAAAGAAAAGGATTTTCTTGAGTCAATTCTTCTAAGGAAAAGCGCTTTCGACCTTGCAGAATGGCGGTAGTCGTCCCATCAGGCATTTTTAGAATCTTCAAGATTCTAGCAATTGTGCCAATTTCGTATAAATCCAACATGCGTGGATCTTCCGTTTTAGCCGTTCTTTGAGATAAAACAGCAATCAAACGACCACTTTCATAAGCATGATGAACTGCTTTTATTGATTTATCCCTTCCTACCGTAATAGGGATGACAATCCCTGGAAAAAGCACGGTATTTTTAAGTGCTAAGACAGGCAATGAATCAGGAAAATCTTCCTTTAGATTCATTTCATCATCATCGTCGTTCATACTCAAAAAAGGCATAAAATCTCCTTCTTCATCAATACCTTGTGGAAAAAAAAAATCTTTAAACATATATTATTATTCGCTGTTTGCGGTTTTTTAAAATATCTCTTTGTCAAAATGGCAGCAAGATACAAAACATCTTGATTAAATAAGGGAGTCGAATATTATGCCATTCAAAAAAAGTCTGCCAATTGGTAACTTTTAGGACACATTATTAAAAAAGAGGCTTCTATATGAAATAAAAGTAGTCAAAACGGCAGACATACTATTAAATGTAACTCCTCCCTCCGCAATTTAACGCTAAGCCTTTCGATGAATAGCTCTTTTTTCAAAAACAAAAATTAAACATATTAGGTTTTTATATAAAAAAGGTTTAATTTTATGATAAGAAAGGCTACTCCCCCCAGCAAGTAGAAAACTTAATTCTCTATTAAATCCTATTAATCTCATCATTTTTAGATAGTTTCTGTATTCCTATTTAAGGAATTACACTAACTCCATTCTCTAAATCCCCTACTCTACTTCTTAGTATTTCCCTACTTTTAATGCAGTCTGAAATTTCATTAGATCAAATAAGCAAACCTTATTATTGATGCAAAAATCTATTACACCACAACAAATAGGGGTCCTTCTGCTTTTATTAATTTCGAGCGTTACTTCTCCATTATTTTCACAAATAACCATTGATAATATTATGGGAGTCAATGCTAGGGAAAGAGATCCTATACCAAGGATGAAAGCTGTTGGATTCGTTAGAGAGTACCATAATTGGTTCTTTAATGAAGGATATCCAGATGGGTCAAACCCACCTAATTATTCTTTTGGCTATCCCAATGCAAAATACAAATGGAATGCCCCCTATCAAGATACTTCTCCAACTACTCTATTTGATGATTTTTATCAGGAGATTATAGATAATGAATTAACATTTGCTCCTTCCTTTTTAGGCACTATTCGACAATTAGTAGATCCAGATGGTACTTTACCTTTTGGGGAACATATTATTGATGAATTTATTCCTGTAGCTCCTGGAGCAGATTCGCTTAATCCAGCCTCGTATCTTGCTCATGCTGCTTATATGTATCATTATGCTGCTAGATATGGTAATACGACTTTCACACCTAATCGAATAGCCAGCTTTATCAATCCTTTTACCCATGCAGATGAGACGGTTAAAACAGGGCTGGGCATGGTCAATTATATGGAAGACTGGAATGAGCAAGACAAGTTTTGGTTTCGAGATTTTAATGATGCCCAACAAACTTATTTTGCGCCAGATGTTTATGCAGCTATGCTAAGTGCAGACTATGATGGTCATATGCAAACAATGGGTTTACAAGAAGATCCTGACAATCTAGGTACTATGGTTTCTACTGTTGGTATTAAGAATGCTGACCCTACGATGAAGGTAGTCATTGGAGGCTTAGCAGTAGCTGATGTCGATTATTTTCGAGAAATGGTAGACTGGTCAAAAGCTAATAGAACTGATGTTCCTTTGGAAAAAGTCTTGCCTTTTGATGTCTTAAACATCCATAAATATACAGGAGATAGTTTAGAGTATTTGAATAGTACCTTTGGTATTAGCCCAGAAGCAGGTCGCTTAAGAGATACTTTACTAGTTTTTGATGCTTATCGAGATTCTTTAGAAACTGCTTTTAATGTTGATTTAGAATTATGGCTCTCAGAATTTGGCTATGATACTTATACACCTGCACCGGGCACTAGAGGAGGTGCTGCACCCGCAATTGGGGACAATGACAATTATGAAGTACAAGCTCAATGGTTGGTCCGTTCTTACTTAGAAGCCTTTGCCGCAGGAGTAGACAAAGCCATTATGTTCGACTTAAGAGATGAATGTACCGATCCAGATAATCCAAATTCTGCTTGTGGTTTATTTTCTAGTAGTGGTTTATTAGAAAATATTCATAATAATTTTAAACCCAAAACTTCTTGGTTTTATACCTATACGATGAAAAATGTATTGGCAGGTATGGTCTATGATATGGACTTATCCAATTGTTCGGATACTACCTGCACCAGAGTCTATCGTTTTAAAGATCCTAATGGAGGAAATAAAAGAGTTTATGCGTTATGGCAACCTACCTCTTCAGATGATACCACTAGTTATCATTTTGTAAATGAATCGCTATCAAGTGCGACCCTTGTAAAACTAGAAGCACCAAGTACTAGAGGTATATCAGAAACGATTACGGACGCTTCTCCTATGTTAACAGTAACCGAAAGACCTATTTTTATTATTGTCAATGACACCTATTTTACGACTCAAAACTGCCAACCAGGAAGTCTCTCCTCCGATAATCCGACCTGTAGTTCTATTAATGTCTTGGTAGATGTCCCAGAAAATAGTGGTTCCTATCAACTTTGGTCGATGCAAGGGAGTTTTCAAGCCCATGAGTTTTCTCAACGTTCCGCCACTTTAATTCGAGAAGAATTATTTCCAGTTGATTCGGTGATTACGGTGCCAAATTTAAATTCCAGTACTTTTTATACCTTTTTCTTAATTCCAGAAGGAGTTGGAGCGAGTGAAAGTGATAAAATATGTATGACTCAAAATACTACCTTAGCAGCTACTAGCAATTGTTACCTAGATATTCAAACCGATTGGATATTTGATGATTTTCAAAATGATAATACAGCTTCACCAGGCCTTCAACCCTATACTTTATTTGACGAACAGGAGTATGGTGATTCTATTTGTAGAGTTTCTACTACCTTACCTGAAAGTATTTGGGGATTTAATAATTTAGTGGACCAAGAAAGAAGTGTAAGTCTAGATTTGCAAGCCTATTATTTTATAGATCTCTTTACGATACATGACCAATATAGCGAAGGAAATTTCACGATACAAATAGCCGATTCTCCGAATGGTCCTTGGACCACTATCAGCGAATATTTTACTACTTTGAATAATGAATGGACGCATCTAACTAATTTAACGCCGCCGAATACGCCTATCCGTTATTTAAAATTTATTGCAGGTGCTGATAATGAAGCAAAGGTTGGAGAAGTATTGCTTTGTGGAAGAGTGTCCGACTTTAACCCTGACATTCTCCCTGGTGTAGCAAAAAATGGAACGATAACTTGTGACAATAGTGAATTATCCTGGGAACATCCATTCGATGATGATATAAAAGGCTATAAAATCATTGATGATGTGACCAAAATCATATTGGGTATGGTTGATTTTACAAGTAATTTGCAAACCTATCAACTGCCAATGGATAATCAGGCCATTAATTTTGCTATTGTTACAATAGATAATAGCGATCAAGAATCTATCGACTCTCTCAAAATATCAAGCAGCACCTTGGCGAGAATTAGCGATTGCCAAATTCCTTTGACTACCTCCATGATTTTTGATCATTTTAATCAAGAAGAAAATGCTCTGCGATTAGTCGATGAACAAACTGGGTACGATCCAATTTGTGATCCATCCATCGTACCAACGACTAATTTCTGGGGACAAGATTTCTTTTTTGTCGGTACTAAAGAACATGTAAGTCTTAATTTAGGTGGCTATTATGAGATAGACCAAATCATTATGCATGATGGGGAAGGTCAAAATGGACATGTAGATATTTTTATGGCAAGCTCTCCCAATGGTCCTTGGACTAACATAATTAGCCATGATGCGGTACTCAATGGTTGGGCAACCTTTAATGCTCCTATACCTAATAATACCCCTGTCAAATACTTGAGACTGGAAGCGAGTACAGATAATCAGGTAATAGTTGGCGAATTATTCATTTGCGGAACGCTTAATGAGAATTTCACGCCTGATATTCTACCTGGGGTTGCCAAAGATGGAATGGCCTCCGCTATTATGTGTAATGAAGTGACTTTAGGTTGGACCGCTCCTTTTGATGATAATATTGCCCAATATTTAGTCTATTCGGAAGGGAATTTAGTTGGGATGACTAGTACTACTAGTTTAATGCTTAATAATTTAAGCGCTAATACCCATTATACTTTCAAAATCGTAACAGAAGATAATGGAGGAAATCAATCAACTGATAGTTTAACCATTGCAGTAACTACGAATATGGAAGGAGAATGTAATTTAGTCTGTAATGTTACTTGTGCTTGTGCTATCTGTGTTCGACCAAGTTGGATTACTAGTTTAAATGCACAAAGTAATTTTTCTAAAGATGCTTTATTTGACGAACAGGATATTGTACCTTTTTGTGGAGCGACGGGCCTCTCCTTTCCTCAGTCTTTTTATAGTAATAATGGTACTCCCGGTAATGGCAATGCTCCTGATACCGTAGTCATAGATTTACAAAAGGTTTATGATATTTCGGATATACGCATCTTTTTTCAAGGCAGCAATAGTGGTGGTAATTTTATACTACAGTATTTAAATAGTAGCAATGTTTGGGCTGAATTAATCAATCATAGCCCATCTTATGCTTGGAATACTTTTTCCAATCTAGATGCACGAACACAACATTTAAGAATCCTTCATAATGATAATGGTTCTCAAATTGGAGAAATGGGAATTTGCGGTACCGAGTATGTCAATTTACTTTGTCCTGCAACGATAGATTTAACGACACCTATTTCGCAAGCAGACACTTTTACAGCGGGGATTATCACTTCTAATACGACCTTATCGACAGGTATTGCCGTTGGTTATTATGCAGAAAATTCGGTTACTTTAACGGCAGGGTTTCACGCAGTAGCAGGCGTTGATTTTACAGCGAAAATAGCGCCTTGTCCAGATGATGTTATTGCCCCATCGGACATTCCTGTTTTTGCCAAAACTCAATTATCTACGCCAACTGAAACCTCCTCAAAAAATACTTTAGCCGTTTATCCAAATCCATTCCAGTCTAGCACCACTATAGCCTTTGATTTGGAACAATCCGCCAATGTTCATTTAGCTATTTTTGATGCGACTGGTAGAATCATCCAAACATTGGTCGATCATCAATCAATGGATAATGGGCAACATAAATTTTTATTTAATAAAAGTAATCTAGAAAATGGGTTTTATATCGCTCGTTTGCAGGTGGGACAAGAAATATTATTACAAAAAATGATATTGTTAGATTAGTTGCATTATATAATCACGTCTAACATCCCTTGGGGAAGCTAATCCGTCTGGCATATTTTTTTCCCAACGGATTAGTTCCCCCATCGAATGTCAAATATATTATTAAAATAGTTAATGTTATTTTTTACCTTATTATCTTTAGAGCGTCAGATTAAAAACTGATAAATAGACGAGAAGTCTGACTTCTGACAGTTTATGAAATAAACGGTCTGTCTTCTAACTTCTATCAATTTTCTTTCTGATTGTCTATTACTCACTAATCTGTTAAACTTCTCCTTTTTAGACATTAAAACTAATAATAAATTAAAAAAAATTACGAATTTTCAAAAATCTTAATCTGTTGGTATCAAATTTGTAATTCTCTTAAGCACACAACAGACTTTCCAATCTTCAAATTGATTATTTCCTACAAAAAAGGCAACTTATTAATAAGCTAACCCTATAATACATAAGGGTTTGTAACAAAATCATTTATAAAATTACAGCCTTACATCAATCAACAAATAATTCGCAGAAATCACTAAAAGCCATAAACAAATAGGTAGCGATAAGATATTCTATGAGAAAACTAGCGATTTAATATAAAAATTAAAACGCTCACAACTATATTACCTATGGGTCTTATAATTAAACAATACAATTCAAAAATTAACCTTGGTTTATATACCATCCTCTTACTAGTTCTAAGTAGTACGTGCAGTCAATTTTATGCACAAAGTGTAATGGAAACATTAAGCATTCGCAATGAGGAAAGCATCAATACTAAGACATTAGAATATTGCCCCATTATTTATAAAGATCAACTAATTTTCACGTCTACTCGACCTACCGCTGGCAGTCCGATGACAAGATGGCGAGATGAAAAAAAGCAGTTCTCTGATTTATACATTGCCGAAAAAAGTACTTATGGTGGTTTTTATAATGCTAGAAGACTACCCGGAAAAGCAAGTAGTCCTGTCCACGATGGAGTAGCTACATTCAATCAGACAGGAGATGAGATGTTTTTCACAAGAAATAATGAAAATGGAAAGAATGAAAATAATGTGATTAACTTAAAAATATATACTGCTCAATTATCGAATAATATTTGGCAGAACGTACAAGAATTACCTTTAAATGATGAGCATTTTTCCAATTGCCATCCTGCTCTATCGGCAGATGGAAGTGCCTTATATTTTGCTTCTAATCGGCCGGGAGGGTTCGGAGGAATGGATATTTATGTAAGTAAAAACATTAATGGTGTTTGGCAACAGCCACAAAACTTAGGAGCGACCATTAATAGCGATCGCAATGAGGTATTTCCATTTATTGCTCAAACAGGTGCCCTTTATTTTGCTGCTAATAATTCACAAAGCATGGGTGGCTTAGATCTTTTTAAAGCAGAAAAGGCAGATGGCGCAGCAAAGTTTAATCCCGCTAAAAACTTAGGGCAAGATTTTAATTCAAAAGCAGATGATTTTGGATTTTGCACCAATGCAGATGGAACAGAAGGCTATTTTTCTTCTAATAGAGCCGGCGGAAAAGGAGGGGATGATATTTATCATTTTAAGTGGACGGCTGTTGATTTGCCACCAGAACAATTAAGTCTTAAAATCTACGATGCACATAGTCAAGAACGGGTGGTAAATGCGGTTATCACTATTTTTGATGAAGGGATTGTGCAAAACAAAAATGACATTTATCCCATTGCAAAAATGATGAGCTTGACAAGTGAGGAAATCAATAACCCTTACTATACACTAGAAAAGAAGAATTATAGAACAGGTACACGAGGAGAAATTTCTATGATTATTGGGGCCGAGAAATCTTATACTATTTTTGTAGAAAAAGAAGGCTATTTACCTTTAAAGAAAGTCATTAATTCCACCGAATTGCAGACTCAAAAGCAATGGAAGTTGCAATTAGAAAGAATGGCAGGAATTCCTTTGAAGGTAAAAGCTATTAATATGCCCTTTCGAGAAACGGTATCACATGTATCGCTAGAGTTACTGAATCATTGCACACAAAAAACAGAACGTGTGATTAGTGATGAAAATGGACTTTTCACCTTTTACTTAGCTTGTGATTGCGAATATGAATTGGTTGGAAAAAAGACCAATTATAGAAAATACCAGAAACGGTTTTCTACCAAATATCGACAATGTGGCGATTTGAACGCCATTAAAACAGAGATTTACTTGGTAGAACAAGAAGTGATTGAGCATATAGTTAGTAAAGATAATTTGCGATTTCCTTCATTTGATAGTTATGCCGCACAAAATATCCAAAAGGTGGGTCAAATTATTGCTTTTGAAAATATAGATTTTGAAGAAAACAAAGCAGATTTATCGCCAAAGGCAATCGAAGGCATTTATAAAATTCATTACTTTTTACAAAAAAATCCACAGATACATATAGAAATCTCTGTGCATACAGATGCTCGTGGGACCGCAAAATTTAATCATCGCTTGTCGCAAAAACGAGCAGATATTATTTACAATTTTTTACTGGATAAGGAAATTCCCAAAGAACAAGTTTACGCAGTAGGTTATGGAGAAGATCGTCTACTCAATCATTGTCAAGATGGTATTCGTTGTAGCGAAGAAGAACATTTAGCTAATAAGCGAGTAGAAATAAAAATTACCAAGATTGAAAACTTGAAAGCAGAGCATTTATTAGGACAGCGGTGAATCAGTTGTCAGTTGTTGATTGTCAGTTAAAGTTGAAAAATGTAAAGCACTTTACAAAAAGAAAAATTATAGACACTACTGCGGCACATTTATCGTTTTAGCAGTTGTAAAAGAAATCAGAGGTCAGATCATAAATTAAAATTTATTGTCAGAAGTCAGATTCTAAAGTTACAGATAAATAAATAGTAAATATCTAGCATTAAATAATCTGACTTCTGACAATCTATAAAATAGATGGTCTAACTTCTGTCCTCTAATTTTCACATTCCAATACCGAATAGCATTATATTGAATAGAACAACCGTAAAAATAAAATAATTAGTCGATTCCGCTAATAAGCTGGATTGGCTTTTTTATTGGCAAAAAGTAAGGTAGGTTACAAAGAAGAAAAAAAAACAGGTATAGAAATCATATATTAATTAATGATTTAATATATTTGCAGCACTTTTTTTGAAACACATTTTTTTCAAAGGAGTTGAATAATAAGTCGGATAAAAAATATAGTCCTTCACCTATTCTAACCAACCTGCAAACGGAATTTTCTCATTACCTGAAACACTATTATGTGGTTAATTAAGTTAAAATAAAAAAATTTGTAAAACCCTAACTTTTTGTTGATCAAAAATTCAGGTAGCAAAATACATTTTATTCTAACAAAGTAAACGCTAAAATGATAATTAAGTAGTCATTTCAAGCAAAATACGCCATATACATACCTCCTTACTAAGTATTTGCCTATTTTTTGTAAAAAAGATTAATCACGTCAATGATCGAAAAAGACGAAGGTCATTGAATGTTCATTATACAATAATTGCTCAAACACAAACGATCAATTTTTAAATACATCCCATGCATAAACTGATTACATTCTGTAGTTTACTCTTATTAGCGCCTGCCTTGTTTGCGCAACAATTACCTCTATTTTCTCAGTACCAAGATAATTATATAGCAATTAATCCAGCAATGGTTAGTCGGGATTATCTAATAAATGAAGATAATTTATCTTTTGGTGCTTCTCATAGGAATCAATGGACCGATCTTCAAAATTCGCCAAAGACGCAACTAATTCGAGGTGAATATATGTATGAAGGTAGTGGGTTTGGTCTTTTAACTGGCGGTTATTTATTGAATGATGAAACTGGACCAACAGGATTAACAGGTTTATATGGTCGAATCGGTGGTATTTTAGCAGGCGACCCCTACTTTGGTGGTATTGCTTTAGCCTTAAATATAGGCATTGTTCAATATAGAGTAGATACCCGTTCTTTGAATTTACGAGATGAAGGCGATATAGAAGCTGCTGATGATCAGCAACAAATATTTCCTGACGTAGGTTTTGGGCTTTATTATTATAGAAGGTTGTCTAGCCGTGGATTCTTCGATGACGACTTAGTTTATGCAGGTGTTTCTATTCCCCAATCTATTGGTTTAGACACCGAGTTTCAAGATGAAACAGGGAATTTCTTTCTAAAAAGAATGCAACATTTTTATGGGCAAGCAGGTATTTTCCATTTCCTCGAAGGGGACAGTTATTTGGAATTAGCAGGTTGGGCAAAATATATCCAAGGCGCACCAGTCAATGTAAATGTTAATTTCCGTTACCAAACTAATGCCGCTATTTGGATAGGTGTAGGGGGCTCTACTGCGGGAAGTGCTCATGCAGAAACAGGCGTGTTAATAGGCGAGAATGCAGGATTTAATAGCAATATCCGAATTGGCTATGGGTTCGATTATAATTTTAGCTCCTTCGGTCCTATTGCTGGCGTCACCCACGAAGTGAGTGTTTCTGTATCGCTGCAAAAATAGAGTTGTCGGTTATCAGTTATCGGTTATCGATTGTCTAGGACAACTGACAGCTGACAACCATTCATTAAAAAATCTTCTTTTATCATAATAACACCCATGAACAGGTATTTTCAAGTTATCATCATTAGCATTTTTCTTTTTTTTATTGCTATATCTAATGCATTTGCCCAACCAACCTTGGTACTAGGTGATGCTAGTATTCCTTCAGAGAGTATTGGAGCAATTGACGTTACGGTAATGGATTTTACAGATATTACTAAAACTCAATATTCGATAAACTGGAATACAAATGAATTAGAGTTTGTAGGCATCACAGAAATCAATACAACAAATGGGCTTAATCTTAGTGAAGCTAATCTTGATATTTCTGGCGCCGCCAATGGAAATTTAGTATTTTCATGGGAAGATGCCAACGGTCAAGGGATGACCCTTCCTGATGGTATGAAATTTTACAGTATTGAATTTAAAGCACTAATTCCAGAAGGAAATACTGCCAATGTAATTTACTCTGATTCACCATCAGAAATTATTATCAATAGGACAGCTTCTGGGGATACCAATATTTTTGATCCAGATATGGTACCGCCTACTAATGGTACTATTACAGCTTTGACGGCTATTCCTGATGTCTTTTTCAAATTAGCCCCCCAAGCAGCCAATAATACTTTTTGTGAAGGCGATCAAATTTGTTATGATTTAGAAGTAACTGGTTTTACAGACATTTTAAGTATCACCGCTTCTATTGGATGGGATAGTAGCGTCATCCAGTTTATTGATGCAAGTAATTTTGAAGGCATTGAAAACATTGCCAATTTTAATGTGCCTTTTGATTCTACGACCCAAGCCTTTGCGAATGTAGCTAATTTCTTTTTTTTCGATTTCCAAAACGGTTCAACATTAACTCTTCCAGATAGTACAAGTATTGTGACGATGTGTTTTGAAGTGGTTGGCGAGCCTGGTTCAACTACAGCGATTGATTTCATTGAAGAAAATCCGCAAGAAATATTAAGTAGTGCAGAAATAGAGTTGGATGTTTTTTCGCTCAATCCTCCAGAAATCACCATTGATGATTGCCAAAGTTTAATCATTTTCTCTACGGATTGCCAAGATATTCGCGCTGACGAAACGGTTTGTATTGATTTTACGGCCTCTAATTTCATGGATATAAACCGAGTAAAATATACCCTTACTTATGATCCTATGCTATTAGAATTTGTCAATGCTGACCGATTTAATCTACCTGGATTGGATGCTAGTAATATTACCGCTGACAATGGCATTCTTACTTTGGATTGGACTGGTGCCAATGGAGAAACTTTAGCTAATGGAGATTTTTTATTTGCTGCTTGTTTCAAAGCTATAGGCCCTGTAGATGGTATGAGTGGCATCAATTATATTGACTTGGTTGGTACTTCTCTTGGGCATGATATACGAACTACTAATGGCGATCAATTAGATAGTCCGCAATTCAATAATTGTGAAGTAACGATTCTACCACCCACTATTAGTGTTACGGTTCCAACCGCCTCTTTTCCTCCGGGGGAAGAAATCTGTTTGCCCATTACGGTAACAAATTTCACCAATATCGATCATATAGAAATGCCGATTGAATGGGATCCAAGCGTTTTGGAATTTGTGGGCATCAATGCTACAGGCTTAACTGGATTGAGCATTGATGATTTTGATACAGCAGATGCAGACAATGGTCAATTACAGTTAGTCACCTGGGACAGCCCTAATCCTTCGGGGATTACGCTTATGGACGGAGCTAGTATCTACGAACTCTGTTTCCAAGTAATTGGAGCATTGGGAACGGAGTCTCCCGTAGTATTCCCCAATATTGGGGAAAATCCTGTTTTTATTATCAATGCAAATGGCCAAGAACCTGGGGTAGATATTACGAATGGTTTAATTACGGTAGCAACGGGTGGTTTGGTTCTAAGTTCTGATCCTTTAGAAGTAGAACAAGATGAATCTTTTTGTATAGACATTCAAACCAGTAATTTCCAAGATATAGTATCTGTAGATTATACCCACACTTATGATCCTACGGTGCTAAGATTTGATTCTGTGCAAATAGGTACTGCTTTATCAGGATTGACACCAGAAGATATAGTTTTAACGGAAGACGGATCCATTAAAGTTATTTGGTTTTCTACCGATCCTAGTGGGGCCAATACTCTTGTCGATGGCACTTCGCTTTATTCTCTTTGTTTTACCCCAATAGGTGGTTTAGGAGCTTGCGCTAACTTTAATTTGGGAGAAACCATAGAAGTCACGACTTTGGAAAGTGCTGGCGAAGATGTAGGTATTTTTAATAGTCTAAGTGACATCTGTATTGATAATTTTGGTTTAACTTTAATCGATTCTTTATTACCAACTTGTATAGGAGGAGATGGCTTTTTGAATATCAATGTAGGAGGCGATGAAGGCGAGCGATTTTTCTTTTTTGTAACCCAAAATGGTCAACCTTTTTTAAGCAATGAAGATGTGGTAGATAATACCATTCTTTTAGAAAATTTAGACGAAGGCGAATATACCATTATCTTAAACTCTATTACCAATCCAGATCAATCAGATACAAAATCTTTTAGACTTATATTAGGACCAGAAGATTTACCATCTATTACCTTAGGGGAAGATATTGATGCAGGTTGTGTCGATCAAAATGCTGTATTGAACATTCCGATAGATGGTAGTCGATTCACGTTACCCCAAAATACAGGTAGCGTTTTCACTACAGCATGGACTACCATTAATGGTGGACAAGTACCAGAAGGGGAAGAAAATCAACAGATGAGTACCGCTACTTCACCAGGTACTTATATTTTCACGGTAACCATTAATGCGACGCAATGTGTCGCTTCAGATACGCTGATTGTTTTTACCACCCAACCTCCAAGGGTGCAAGTAAGTCAAGGAGGAACTTTAGGTTGTACGGATAGCACTTTACAATTAGGCTTAGATATCATTGATGAAAATCCAAACAATATTTATTTCTGGACAACGGACGTTGGAAACTTTGTGACTGATTCTACCGCTTTTGATCCAATTATAGACAGAGAGGGCATTTATAGATTTACCGCCTTAGATACGGTCAACGGCTGTTTTGGTATAGATAGTACTTTTGTGTTTGAAGATAGAATCGAACCAATTGCCAATGTGGTAGGACCAACAATTTTGGAACTAGGATGTAATGACGAATTTATCGCCATAACAGGCATGGGATCAAATGGAGCAGAAGTAGAATGGGCCACGCCAGATGGTTCTTCCATTGTCTATCCTGATGCAAATAATCAATCCATAGCCAATGTATCCAGAGTAGGTACTTATATTTTTACGGCGATCAATCAAGTCAATGGCTGTACGGCAAGTGATACCTTACTTATTAATGCAGATAATTCCCTGCCTGTTGCCAGAGTAAATGATTTAGCCATCATTGGCTGTGGTGCAGCGGAAGTAAAATTAGATGGATCTAATTCTTCTCAAGGATCAAGTTTTGCCTATAGTTGGGTAAATCCAAACAATGAAATTATCTCGACAGAAGATACTGTTACAACAAGTATAACGGGTAATTATTTATTAATTGTTACCAATATTGATAATGATGATTGTATTTCAGATACGGTACGAGTAGAAGTTAGAGAAGACAAAGTGGAACCAGCAGTTTCTATTACCCAAGTATTGACACTCAACTGTATGACAGAGTGTACTAAACTAGCCGCCAACGTACCAGAAGGAGATAAATTTACTTATAAGTGGACTTCTGATGATGGAATCTTTTGTGGAAATCAAGACGAGCCTACTACTTTAATCCAATCCATTGGGGTCTATAGAATTTTGGTAACCGATTTAAGTAATAATTGTTCGGCTACGGCTGCAAGTATTGTCGGTGGAGATGGTACAGAAATATTTGCAGATCCTGGTCCTAGTCGCCAAATAGATTGTACGACTGACGTAGTAACCTTAGATGGTCGAGGATCTACTATAGGAGAAAATGTTAGTTATTCTTGGACAACAGCAACAGGTGTTGAAGTTTCTACAGAAATTACTGCCGCCGTCACAGAACCAGGAGAATATACCTTAGAAATAATGGATTCAGAAACAGGCTGTAATGCTACAGGAAGAGTCGCCGTAACTATTAACGATACATTACCTGTTGCTATGGCAGGAGAAGCACCAGAAGTTTCTGGCTGTGTTTTCCCTACTGGCAGACGCTTAAATGGAAATGAATCAGATAGAGGCGATAATATTAGGTATGCTTGGACCAGTACAAGTGGAAATTTAGTAGGAGATACCACCATTACTGCCCCAGAAATTTCTGGACCAGGTCTTTTTGTTTTAACCGTTACCAATACAGCCAATGGTTGCGTCAGTACAGCCGAAGTTTTGGTAGAAAGTGATGTGCTTATTCCCATTACCAATGCTGGTGCAGATGTGATGTTAACTTGTGATGACCCAATGACTACGCTAACAGGAATAGATGAGAATCCAGCAGCGGGTAGTCAGATTTTGTGGTCTACCGCAGATGGTGTTATCAACGGCGATGCCAGTCAATTATCCATCGATATAGATGCACCAGGCACTTATGTACTGACTATTACTAGTCCAGATGGTTGTGATGACATAGATGAAGTAATGGTGAGTTCTGCAGTTGAATTACCTTTGGCTAATGCTGGTGAAACCAGAACGATTATCTGTAATCAACCCTTACTCATTAACGGTTTTGGGGATAGTGGTAATAATATTAATATAGCTTGGACAACTACAGATGGAAATATCCTAAGTGGAGCCGATACTTATACCCCAGAAGTGGACAGAAATGGTAGTTATACCCTAACGGTCACCAATACTGAAAATAATTGTATCAATAGTGCGTCGGTCATAATTACAGCTGATGAACCATTACCTGAAGCTATGGCAGGAGGCGACCAAGAAATTTGTAGCCCAGAGGCAACTTTAAGTGCAACAATACCAGGAGATAGTTTTACAGGTGTCTGGACAACCTTGGAGCAAAGTTTGGTGGTTAGTCCTAATGACCCAAATACAGCAGTAGCAGATTTAGAAGCTGGCGCCAATACTTATGTATGGACGCTATCTAATTCTACTTGCGGTGTCTTTAGTTCCGATACGGTCGTTGTCAATTTACCTAATACACCAGTCGCTAATAATGATGAATTTCAACTACAGGCGGGTTCGGGTTTTAATACTTTAAATGTACTAGATAATGATCAAACCAATTCAGATAATTTTGGTATTAGCATTTTAGAACAACCAACAACTGGCGGCATTACGGACTTAGGCAACGGAACTGTCGAATTCACTTTTCCTGCTCGCTACTTTGGTACTCAACAATTCATTTATGAAGTCTGTAACCAAACTTGTTTTGACTTGTGTGATGAAGCCAGCGTCCGAGTAGTTGTTTTACCAGGAGTAGGGGTGGATACGACCAATACCGTTCCGAATGCGATTACACCGAATGGAGATGGTATGAATGACCAGTTAATCATCGACGAACTCATCTTTGATGCTTTAGATTTCCCAAGAAGCGAACTCATCATTTTTAATCGTTGGGGAGATATAGTTTTTAATGCCAGCCCATATAATAATAATTGGGGCGGCGAGTCCAATAGTGGGACTGATTTACCAGAAGGGACTTATTATTATGTACTTCGATTAGATACGGTGGAAGGAGAAGTGATGAAGGGGGATATTACGATATTGCGGTAAAATAAAAAATGTCTAGTGGTTAAGCTATTAAGTTAACAATACCTTTAAAAGTCAAAATCAAAGGAGAAAACGACAAAAAAGGTATTGCGAATTTAGAATTTGAATCACTAGATATTTACTTAATTCAAAATAGCTAAAGTGCTAACATAAATGAAAATGATAGATAAAATTGAGACATACCAAAAAAATGGAGAATTTATAGTAAAATAATTGCATCTTATTTAAATCCTAATTGCAATTTAAGAGTCAATGGCAAACAATTTGCTACAGCGACAGAACAGTCAAAATCATTTTTTAATCATTGCTTTACAACAGAATTTCATTACTTACCATCAAGTAAAAGTCCAAAGGGTATTCAGAATAAAAAAAGAACTCCATTTCTAAAGACTGAAATATTTAAAGAATTTAAAGTCATTATTTTCACAGCGAAAGCGTACCTTAGTGAAGATAATTTAAGTCAGGAATTTGGATTTAAATTTACTGGAGAGGAACTTTTTAAGAATCATTCAAGTAAAGTTAAAATTTTCAAAAATTCCAATAATCAAACTCTCTTTTATACTAAACAAATGAGTGGTTCGGCAGGTTGGAAGAATGAACAACTAAAAATAATCGGCACCAAAATCAAAGCAATTCTAAAATGTACTTAGCTTACTAAAAATTCAGGAGATTATCCATATTGAGTGGGAGAAAGGATACAAAATCATACTCTATGCAGCTCGCTGAATATCTTCTAAATATTTAACTCCTTCCATATTTTCTTTAATAGCAATCTGCACAATATCGCCGATAAATAATCTGGCAATTTCTCTGATTTTGTCTTCAGAAACCTTAATGTAAATTAAATTACCAGTTCCCATTGACTAATATTAATATTACCAGTTAATAAATTAACCGAAGATAAAAAGCCTAAAATACTTTCGCTTTGGGATATACTATTATTATCAGATAAGGTTTGAGTTTGCTTACGGCTATCCATTAATAGTTTAGATAGTTTATTTTTTTCTATAGCAGGCGGATTACCATTTAATCCAAGCTCTGCTAATTTAGTTGCTTCCTTAAAAAAATCAGCTTGAAAAGCTAACCATGCAGCACTTCTCAGCAAGATATATCGCCACATATAATTAGTTCTTGGAAGAAAACTCATAATCGACTAATAATCAGTAAAATAAGTTC